>JAKADI010000024.1 GCA_021820675.1 Bacillota bacterium
TTTCCGGGTGCCCTGGGATTTGGGGTGGGATCGCCACACCATGTATAATTTGTGGCATGTTCATTACCCCAAACCCGTTCCCAACTCCCTCGGACCCCGTACGCGCCATTTCTAGCTCAGGCCGTCATTCGGGTTTTTGCACCGGCTGGCGGTCCATCATAAACCATAAGTGAGTTAACATGCCCGGTCCTAGGGGAAAGTACTGTCCCCGAAGGTACGGAACAATCAGATTATCATAATGCGACGACAAAGGATGCCCAGACTGGCCTGTTAAATGGATCCCTACCGACTCGACGGGTTCTGCCACGTCCAATATTTCGCGGTAACTCGGCATGAAGGCCACGTCCCTTGGCCAGGGCAGGCGGGGATCTAAGGCGAAAGCTGTTTGTAAGGGGCTATATAAATCGCCGGGCATTGGCAGCATCTGTCGGGCAAATAACGGCGCCAAAATTTTAACGTCAATGAACGGATGAAACAAACGCGCCTTATGAGCTCGTCCCCACGCCCAATACCCGCGCGCGGGACCAAAATGACGGTGAAGTTCCTCTTGGGTTTGCCCAATCGCCTCTTTGACCGCAATATCGTCCCATTGACGGAGTACCGCCACAATCAGCCTCTCCCCCAGAAGGCTCCACCAAGTCTCGGGAAAGGGATGGCTGCCGGGGGGTCCAGGCATAATCCCTGAAAAAAATGGCGTATCCAAGCGCTGACGCACTTTAGGGGGAATACTGACGAGGGCAAACATATAAAGAAGCGTCGGGGCGGGGCTGTCTACGGTAGCCATTCCATGGAAATCTTCTAAAATCTGACGCCATTCCGAAGGCAAAGACGCATCGGCCAGAAGTTTCTGAGCCAAAAGATCTAGGGGTTCCGAATAAACATCCAACTGGATTTCTTGAAATGTTTGTTTCGAATGTTTCGGTACCCGCTCCAGAAGTGTTTGAATGCGTTTAGCACGCGTCCCTAAAGAATAACGGCCAAACAAGGCCACTTCCGCTTTATCACCCACAACTGGGTTGTTTGCACTCACGATATAGCCGTTGGCCGGATCAAAGATGCGGGGCATTTCCGTCCATTCAATCCATCCCGACCACCGGTAATTCCGGGTATTACCGTCGACAACCCCCAGCCAGGGTCCACCCTGCCGAGTGGGCACGCGGCCGGCAGCGATATATCCGATATGCCCGGCGCGATCAGCATAAACAAAGTTTTGTGCTGGCACCCACCACTCGGCCAACGCGGTGTTAAAGGTTTCCCAGTCATGCGCCCGGTCGATCCGCAACACGGACTGAACCATCGGCAGCGGTTGGAATCCGGACCACGCTAGGGCAATATGTTGCCCTGGCGCCTCGGAATAAATGACTGGACCCCACAGAGTATCCAGACATTCCAGCGTTTCAGCCGGCTGCCCTCTTACGGCAATCCGTTCCTGGCGTTTGACAATTTCATGCAATTCCCCATCCACCCGGTAATGGTGTTGGTCGGATTCCATGCGAATCCGGTAAAGGTCTTGAACATCGGGATCAATGTTGGTCACTCCCCAAGCGATATGTTGATTCTGCCCGATGACAATGCCGGGCGCTCCGGGCAGCGATGCCCCGAACACATGCAGCGCGCCGCCCTCCAGGAACATTTCATACCAAATGGAAGGCAACTGCGGCATTAAATGGGGATCATTGGCAAGGAGCGGACTTCCGGTTTCCGAATGGGATCCATCGACCACCCAGTTATTGGATCCCACGCCAATCGAGCCCCACGCGCCATAGTGCCCGGAATTGGGAACAATTGTGGGAATAGCCATATCAACCACGCCAAAGAGCCATTCCCGCACCTCATCGTCCTCGCTGTCCTGCAATTGGTCATAAATCCACTTCGCGTGCCAAATGGAATTCAGTGACCATGCCAACTGATAGGTGATGGCATTGGTGTCCTGAACAGTCCAGGGTCTCAAGTCGGCTTTCAAAAAACGGTATTCCGGCGGCAGCGGTTGAGTCCTCAGTGCGTGATTGACTCCCTCCACATAAGCCTTGACATAGGTTTTGGTGTTATCCGACCAGGTTTGAATCGCCGCTTCGCTCCAACGCTTCACGTTAAGCTGGCGCATAAAACGGTCAAAAGCCAGAGCCTTGGGACCCAACACTTCCGCCAATTCCCCCAGAGGAAGACGCCGGGATAAATCCATTTGGAAGGCGCGTTCCCGGCCATGAATAAAGCCCTGAACAAATAACGCATCCTTCATGCTTACCGCTTGAATGTGCGGCACTCCGACATCATCGCGCACAACTTCCACTGGGCCGTCTAATTCATCCGTAAAGATTTCTTGGGGCAATTTCTGAACCGGTTTAACCATGCCCAGCCACCGAAACAGATGACTGCTGCGCTTAAAACCCTTCAATGAAATCAAATAGGGATAGAGTGATGAATCTTTGTCATTAGAATGACTATGAGTCTTGCGCATTCGTCACCTCGAAATACACGGGATAATACCGTGAAACCATAACACTTAGCTTGTAGTGTACAATTCTCCAAGCAAAATTACCATGGACAGGCACGCAATGTTCTGTTCTCATCGTCCTTTCATACAGACCTTGTTTACTAGAGTGCGACAACAATGTACTGCGACGGAGGGCATCAATGCATTTTATCATCGGCTTATGGAGCGCATTTCTCTCAACGTGGATTCATATCGGCATCCACCTTTTTCCTCACACAATCCACCCCATGGTTGTTCATTTTCCCATTGCCTTGCTGTATCTCGCCTTAGCGGTCGACATCGTCGGAAAGTTTGTCAAAACTCCCGACCGGTTTTTTGACCGGGCCAGTTTTTGGCTGACGCTCTTGGGGTTGATAGCCGGAGCCGTAGCCGCGGCTATGGGCGTGATCTCAGAACAGTTCGTCCGGTGGGATGCCACAACCCTGGCTATTCTCACCGCCCATCAACGCGACGCGGTCATCACGGGAATTTTTGTCTTCTTAGCCCTTCTTGCGCGGTTTTTTGCCCGTTATTCCCGAAACACCATTGGCCGCAATCAGCGATGGTCGTTTTGGGGGACAGGGCGGGGCCGCTCTACCGGGTTGTCCACCTTATTGCTCTTCTTAGGCGTCGTAATGATTACGTGGACCGGATCATTGGGTGGTACGATGGTCTATCATTATGGCGTGGGCATTCGGCACGTCACCTATAAAAATCCGCTAAAACCTTAAGTCTTTCTGGATTCCTCCCCGGTCGGCTGTAGGCCGGGGTTTTTCTTTTTGCGAGCTTGGAGATATTCACGCTATAAGCTGCATAAAATGACGCCAGAAGGGCGCAATCAATAATAAGCCATCATCCCCAGTTCGCGGGGAATGGTCAGTTAGGAGCAGGCGAGGCGACAATGACGGAAAAAAATCCGTGGACACTATTGGGCTTACGCCCGACATCGGATGAAGAAGCTATTCGCAATGCTTATCTGAAAAAGGTCCGGCAACATCATCCCGATTTATACCATAGGGACGCCCCTTCGCATCAAGCCCACGAAGAGCAGATGAAATGGATTAATTGGGCTTACACCCAAGTGATGACAAACCTTTCCTCGTCAACAATCGACGACATAACACCGTGGACCCCTCCCCCCAAGGCCCCCCCGACGCCCACGGGGCCCCCGTTATCGTGCGCCGTGCATCACCAGCCTATTATCAGATATTGCCTACGGTGCCGTGAGCCTTTATGTTCGACCTGTCTCGGCTTTACGCTGTCGCTCTGTCCATTTCACTTCCGGAAATTTATTCTGGCGAGATTTCGACGCCGCGTCTTATGGGAATGGGGCGGGCTCGCCGCGATGGTGACTATCGGCAAGCTCATGTTCTGGCCACTGTCCACTCTATTATGGAGTATCCTCGGATATTTGGCGGGGTTAGGAATATTGGAACTTCGCCGGCTCCGATACTTCGGCTGTATCACTTGGCTGTTTATTCCCTATAGTCTGGTTTTAGCCGGACTCTACAGCCTTTATGAAGGCCTTAGTCGGTGGAACCATGAGATGGGTGACCTTCACGATTAGCCTCATTACGGGCGGAATGAGAATTCAGCTGACGTCGGCATTTCCTTGGACAGGCCGTTCACCGATAAAGACATCCCGGCCGGCACCCATGCCAAAGGCACTCATCACGACAACCACGGCTAATATCAGGATCAAAGGAATCGCCCAAGAGCCAGTGACGCTATGCAAAATACCCACCGTAACCGGTCCTAGCGCCGCAAGCACATACCCGATGGACTGCGCCATACCCGACACTTTTCCAGCCTGCTGATGAGTGCGGGTGCGAAGGCTGAAAAACGCCAATGCAAGAGAAATGCTGGCTCCTGCGCCAAATCCGATGCAGATGACCCCAATCACGGCCAATGCCGGACTTTTAGCCGTCAACAGGCCTAAATACCCGACAAAAAAGAGTAGTCCCACAATCAACACCAAATGCCGTTGCCGTGGGCTGCGGCTTGCCACGATCGGCATAATGAAGGTGGCCGGCAGGCTTACAAGCTGCATGAGAGAAACCATCCAGCCGCCCTGGGTCAAGGTCATGCCCCGATCATGGAGCAAAGTGGGAAGCCAGGCGACATTAACATAAAACAAGAAGGATTGAAGGCCCATAAACAGTGTCACTTGCCAGGCCACAAATGATCGCAACACACTGCCCGTTGGAGCCAAATCCGGTGTATGATGTTGGCGGATTAAGGGAAGCCACACGATCACCGCGAGAGCCGCTAAAATTCCCCAACTCGCCAAGGATCCCCGCCAGCCCCAAGGCATGTCTTCGGACAAAGGAACACTCAACCCCGATGCTAAACCTGCGAACACATTCATGGTGGCAGTGTAGATCCCCGTCATTAATCCGATTCTTTGCGGGAAATCCCGTTTCACCAAGCTGGGCAGCAGGACATTCCCCACCGCAGCACCGCTTCCCACCAAAAACATCCCGCACAATAATACCCAAGCGGGTCCTACAGCCCGGAGAACCGTCCCGGCCAACAGCACGCTCAGGCCAATAAAAAGGGTGCGCTCAATGCCGAGTGTTGTAGCCAGGCGGGGAGCCAAAGGTGAGATCACGCCAAATGCCAACAATGGCAACGTCGTCAAAAGTCCCGCGATTTCCCCCGACAGGCCCGTGCCATGTTCGATGGCCGAAATCACCGGTCCAACGCCGGTTATGGATGGCCTAAGGTTAGCCGCCAACAGAATGACCGCAACGATAATCAGAGTCTGACCCCGATGACTTGGGGCGGTTGATTTCATCAAAAACAAAACTCCTCCCGTCCCTTTGGATTCGCCGTCTCATTCTACTGCAATCGGCCAGAGGCCTCAACGCGTTAGGGCTTGAGTAATTTTTCCTGACTCGGTTATTATAATCCGGGAGGTGAATTGTCGATGGAAACACGAGCTTTGGGATCCCAAGGGTTGGTGGTTTCTTCACTAGGACTGGGTTGCATGGGAATGTCGGAATTCTATGCGGGCCGTAGCGATGAAGAGTCGATCCGCACGATTCACCGAGCTTTTGAACTGGGAATGACTTTCGTGGACACCGCCGACATGTACGGGCCATTTACTAACGAAGAGTTGGTGGGCCGGGCCCTGAAGGGGTACCGGGACCAGGTGATTGTCGCTACCAAATTCGGCAATCAGCGATCGCCCGACGGTCAATTCTTGCGGGTTAACGGTACTCCACAGTACGTTCGTCAGTCAGTTGACGCCTCCTTGCGTCGTCTCGGCGTCGACACCATTGATTTGTATTATCTCCACCGCGTCGATCCGACGGTGCCCATCGAAGAGACCATCGGAGCCATGTCGGAATTAGTGGACGAGGGCAAAGTCCGCTATCTGGGTCTCTCCGAGGCGGCTCCGGCCACAATTCGAAGGGCTCACCGAATCCATCCGATTGCGGCTTTACAAACAGAATACTCGTTATGGAGCCGCGAGCCCGAAGACGAAATACTCCCCACGGTGCGTGAGCTGGGTATGGGTTTTGTGGCCTACAGTCCCCTGGGACGCGGATTTTTGACGGGGCGATTTAAACGCATTGAGGACGTGCCCGATAACGACTATCGCCGCCATCACCCGCGATTCCAAGGAGAAAATTTTCAAAAGAATCTTCATGTCGTTGAGATTATCGAGGATATGGCCCGCAGGAAAGGTTGCACGCCCGGGCAACTGGCATTAGCCTGGGTGTTGGCCCAAGGGGACGATATTGTTCCCATTCCCGGCACCAAAAGACGTACGTATCTGGAAGAAAATATCAAAGCGCTCGATGTCAGGCTCAGCCAAGAGGACCTCAAAATCATATCCGACGCTTTGCCTCAAGGCATTACCGCGGGACCCCGGTATGCCGACATGAGTACCGTCAACCGTTAAGGTCGACAAACAGACAAGGAATAGAACCCGGGAATTCTCATTCGCCCGGGTTTTTCATTTTTGCGGCTGACGCCCCCGGCATTTACCTTTGACCGTCGCTGGATCATGAAGACGGCGCAGA
This sequence comes from Bacillota bacterium, assembly GCA_021820675.1. Classification (GTDB taxonomy): domain Bacteria; phylum Bacillota; class Sulfobacillia; order Sulfobacillales; family Sulfobacillaceae; genus Sulfobacillus. Next base: position 6,505 of record JAKADI010000024.1, read on the forward strand.
AGGCCGGGTCATGGACGGTGGCGGAGTCGTCTGCGTGGCTTGGGGCAATGGCACAGGAGAGAATATTTGAGGTTTTTCCTGCCACCAGTACCATCCGATGGGCATGTACACGGTATGGCCGTGATCTTGTGCAGAATAGGTTAGAGCCAGCATCGTATGATGCGACGTCTCCAGGAGAAGCTTCGGGGCCCCAGGATGTAAAGCGCGATAGCCAGCCAAATCGATCGGCAAGGCCGCTACAGCGCCGGCTTGGCTGTCTTCGGCTGAATAAGGCAGCGTCGAAGCCTTTTTCGTGATCTGCTGAATTTGGCGCTCGGACAGCGCCACATCGGTAGCCTGTCCCTGAGAATTTGTGGCGATATGATACCGTAAGGTCTGACCCTGCCACAAGGTCGTGACGTCTTGCGGCACTACCGGTCCTTTCCCTGCCAAAAAGCGTATCGCCTTCCAGCGTCCTGGGGTCACGTGGATTAAATCGACATGCGGGCCTTTATGATCTAACACCACGGCACTAGCGGGCACTTGGGTATTGAAGAGCTGGTTGGCTTCATTAAGGCACTGTTGAATCAAAGGCTCCGGCAGCGTCACAGCCGGGGACTGACGTGCCGGCGGATTTGAGCCGGGATTGATTTCCGGCACAGGATATAAGGCGGGTAAACCGCCAATATAAGGCGACAATTCAGCCGCTAAAGGCATCACTTGCGATATGGTCATATGCCCCGTGATTAAATTCGCAGCCAGCCAGCTCGTCTTATTGGTGTCCAAAATCGAAAAATAGGCATGATCCCCGCTCAAGTTCGTCAATTGCACAGTGCCATTCGCCAGGTAGGTGCCCAGAACTTTTTGGTTCCACCCGGTGGCGATAGTCACGTTGGCTGGCCCCCGGAAAAGTTGCAAGGTCGTCCGGTGTCCTTGGAGTATCGCTTGCAGTTCAAACACCAGATGATAGTTCTGGGGTTGGTAAAAAGCCACCGGATTCAAACTCAACGGATAATTTCTGGGCAACATGCTGGATACGTGAATTCCCGTGGCAATATGGACCTGAGTGCCCGAAAACACCGGTGTCGTCGTCGTGGTAATGGTCGTCGTCGAAACATGCATCGATGGTTGGGAAGAAGCCGGCAGAGCTTCCTGGCGCACATTGTGTGCCGGTGCGGATGGGGAGATGATGGTCGCAGGAGAAGAAGCCCGGGACGGAACCGCGGTGGTTAAAAGCGGTTTTAACATTCCCACGGCCATGGCTCCGCCCATCACCACGGCAGCTCCCACAAGAAGCACCATTTGGACTTTCATCGATCGTGAACTCCCCTGAATGCTTTGACAAGCTTATCTGCCAAGCATAACGCCACGATCCTTGTTCAGGTTACGGCGTGGGCAATAATTATTTGTCCAGTCACAATAATTATTATGCAGTGGGCGCAATTTTTGTCTTCTGAACATCTCGTATGATGTTGGGTCATAACCGTTTGTTAAGGTGTTTATCGACTCTCTCGGACGGTATTGCCGCTGGTCTCATCACCGTGTGTAACCGAATCTTCCTAGCCATCGTTATTCTAACTGATCAGACAAGGCCGTTCTCGAGTTCTCGGTAGGAGGCCACAGTATGAGACAATACCTTTTCAGCACTTTGGGTTTAGGGCTGAGCATGCTTGCGTTGGCGGGGTGTGGCACGAGTGACCATCTTTCGTTTCCGACTCATCACACATATCGCCGCACTTCTTCCTCCTCATTGCACTCTGCCTCGGCACAACACTTGACCCGCTATGCGGCCCTGATTCACCGTATTGGGCCCATATTGAGCCAACGGTCGATGGTTCCCGTGTACTTACCCACGTATCTGGGGATGGGATCGGGGAACGATTTAAATGTTCTGTATCAAACCCAAAATGGATATCGCGTGACCTTCGGCGGCGGGCCGCCACTGCCGCCCAATTCATCCCGTAATCCGGGATTCGGCAATGCAGAGCTTTTAGGCACCATCTGGGGTCTGCCGGCCTCATCATCCATCCAGTGTCTTTTTCATCGTTACATACCGCCGGATCTTCCGGGTCCCTCGCTCCGTGTCAAAACACTCACGTTGACGCCCACAATCACCGGCACACTTTATCAACACGCTCCTTCAGGCCGATATCAAATCCTGTGGCATCAAGGAGAATGGCTCTTGGAGGATAACAGCAATGTGGGTCTGGGCTTTTCTGGATTTCTGCGCTCCGCGCAACAGATTGCTCACTCTCTCGGCTCCATTCCTTTACCGGGTCATGATGGGATGGCCATCTTCGCCTACGGGGCCCCCGACGCGCCATCGGAAGCTACCTATCGGCTGGGTCGCGGGCGTTATTTCGTTTATGCCAACGGATTTCGGAGCGTAACCTGGTCTCGGCGAATGCATCGCCTGACAACTGCCAACGCGAATCTCTCAAACAATCCGCATTAATCCCCCCGTAGAGGGCAATACGGCCCCCCACGGGGTCTGACTCCCTTATCACGACATCCACCAACACTGTTCTGTTGTCTGAGCGGTTGATTTTTAACACACGCCCCGAAACCGACACTCATCCGACGCTTTTTGAAAGCCGGAAACGCAGACAGTGAGGCGGCTTAAGAGACAAAGATCCATCAGTTCTCCAGCCAAGGCCGTTATTCAAGGGCAATGTATGTGATTCGGGTGGCGGTCGTGATACGCCAAAATGGCCCACGTTCGCGCTGAAAAGGGATACAAGTGACAGCCTCGCCACACACCTTGTTAGGCAAAATGAAGCAGGTTCAAGGCAGACGGAACGACCGGGCATACGGCTAAGAACCCTCACCGTGTGTGCGACGTGATCAATGCCGAGCGATTTCTGAACGGAGCATCTATCACAGCGTATTTCAACAGAACATAGCGAGCTCAGAGCATCCGCAATCCATCGCAAAGTCCGCATACGCAAAATTAGAAGAGATTTTTGAAGGACCGAAGTGCGCGATTTCTTGGATGCATAGTTCTTCCGTATCCATAGCCATACTATAGCGGATGCTTCTACCGATTCACGATTATGGACGTGCATCACCGAAGTCAAGGTCAAAACCAAAAAGGGAGATGAAGAACATTGGCTGATACACCTCAAGCCGTCATGTTTGCCGTCGTTACCGTTAACCGGGATGCGATTGGCGGAGGAATGGCGCCTATTTTTTATGCGGAGGACATCGCCGAGCGCAATCGTACGGCGATGTGGCTATCTCGCATTACCAATTGCATCGTGCATGACCTTCACGACGGATCGCTAGCCCTCATTGTCAACGCTAACCCTCCCAAGAAATCTTCCTCCGCGTCGCCTGCGGGGTAACCCCACGAATTCCCTTATCGGTTATTCACCGATAAGAGATATTTCACCAAACTTCGGATTTCCACCGGGTTGAGCACCTGTCCCCACTCCGGCATCATGCCCTTTCCTTGCGTGATGACCTGAGTGAGAAACCGGGAATTTTTCTCTTGGGCCTCGAGGTGATCCAAAGCAGGAGCTTTGTCCCCCGGCGGTAAAAGCCAAAAGGCCTCTCCGTTGCCCCGAGGACCATGGCACGATTCACAGGCCCTCACATACAATTTTGCGCCCAGGGTGACAGAAGGTTTGATTTCTTGCGGAGGTTTCGGTTTAACCGGCAGAGGGCGCTCAAAAAAACGGCGGAAGGGATGCCGGAAAGATGCCTGCGCCATAGGCCCCA
>JAKADI010000025.1 GCA_021820675.1 Bacillota bacterium
GGGAATCAACGTTGTCGTCAAAACGATAATAATCCCTAGCGCTCCCCATGAGTAAAATGCGGTCATCACACCAAAATGAGTTGCGGACAATCCTGCTACCAAAGAGCCTATTCCTGCGCCTGAAATCAGCAATATCCCTCGCAATGACATGACCCGTCCTAAAACCTGTTTAGGAATGTGGGCTTGAATCCATTCGGAAATAGCGCGGGACGCCATGGCATTAGCCAATCCTTCGAGTACTAAGATTACTAAGGCGACAAAAATCACATGCCAGGTTGCCAGAGCTAAAAATGCTAGTGACAACCCTGAAAATCCGATAAGGATCCGATCTTTCGCCGTCAGTTTCTGTACTTGCGGTGTGCCAATAAGTTTCCCCCCGAGCCATTGCCCTATGGCGATAGCTAACAATGCCCAGCCGTACCGCGCCGTGGGTTGGTGCCAAAGCCGGCTGACAGCCGGCGCGGTCAACACGTTGGCGCCAAATACCAAGACCGCTCCCAAAAAGCTGATCCCTGTGAGCCATGATAGTGTCCGGTTGGCACGAAAGGCCGATAACGCTTCCGCATACTGCTGTTGAGCGGATGTTGTAGTAAGAGCAGAATTCTCGCGAGAGCGCCACTGCGCTTGATCGACCTTCACCGTCGCTACACGCACTGCAGACACCACGAATAATATCGCGGCGATTATGAAGATTCCGGGTATCGTCTGCGGACGTACAAACCCGACACTCACAACAATATAGGCTGCAGCTCCAGCTAACGACTCCCACTGCTGAATGAGACTGATCATATTTTTAAGGTTGTTACCGGCCAAAACGGGGGTCATAGCCTGAAATGCGTTGTTGTAGAACGCAACCACTACAAATAGGAAAAAATAAGCAATGGTATCGCCCCATAATGAGGGAATTACCGCGAGAACCAAAACAACCAGCGCCCGAAGAATATTGCCCCAGATTAATATCAACCGCCGGGATACACGGTCAATCCAAGCCGCACTGGTTAGATTACTCAAAATTCCAGCCCACCAAGGCATCGACAACACTAGACCTAAAGCCGCGGGACTGTGAGTTCGATGAAGAATTAACAAAGCGATGGCCACTTCGATCATGGCATCGCCGCCAGCGGACAACGACCGAGCTTGAGCCAACTCACGTCCTTCTCGTGGCACGAGTGTTGAAATAGGTTTAGGCATTCAGGACGTCTCCTCCTATTTTTATCACATAGGCATTATGACAACTCTGACGTCTCCTGTCCTTCAGATTTTGTCGAATGTTCTTGAACCAAGTGAAACTTTGTCTAGTTCCGGAACCCTACACCATACCAGTAGAATGATGGTCACGGTTATAAATATTCGTTAAACTTAAATAACTCGCGGTTAATTATTACTCTACTCCGTTAAAGTATTAATAACTCCTAGATAATTTCACGATAAATCTTCCTCCTGTGCCTTTCTTCCCTTTGATATCAGGGACATCATGTGCACCAAAATAGAACCGGAGGCCTGCAATTTTTTCTGTCAAACATTCTTCGATAACACCCCCAGGTTCCCGCAATAGTGTTACTCTGGTAGTTCTGTTCCTCGGGTTTCGTATCCAAATGGAATAATAAACAAGCCAATCACAAAGGCAACCGCTGTTAAAGCTACCGGAGTGCCCAATGTCCCCATTCCATGAACCAACGCGCCAATCAGAAATGTTACTCCAGCCCCTATAAACCGTCCGATAGAAGTGGAAAAGGCAAACGCTGTCGCCCGCCTGTCAGTTGTGTACTGTTCGGGTAGCCACAAACTGAACATTGCAAAATTCCCCCCTCCAATCCCCAGAAAGAATAACACAACAATGAAGGGAACGAGAGCGTGAGGCAGATAGAAAGCCCATCCAAAGGACAGCACGATTGAAATCACCATGAGGGCATAGAATCCCGCCAAAGTAGCCTTGCGGCCGAAACGTTCAGCTAAAGGCACCAACATAATGCAGCCGATTATCGTGCCGATGGAAAGTAGCCCGGTTCCAAATGACGCAAGATGCACTGCCGCCGACGGCTTTGCTCCCGCTTTTTCTGCCAGTTGCATGATCGCGGTAGGTTCGTACACCGCGCCAGCCCATAGACCAATAATTGCCACGGTCAGCAGAGTTGAGAATTTAGCTAACGCGTGACAAGATGTTCCGTGGAAAAACTTTCAGCGGTAATTCCTAGCCTGGCATTACTCCTGCTATTACCTCGTTCCTCAAATAGGCCAACGTATTCCGTAAACACCTCACATACTAAGATTGGTCAGGAAAGCGCGGTCGTCTTTTTTCGGTAAATGCCCGGATTCCCTCGGAAAAATCTGGCCCTATCCACGACTCCGTGACTTCAGCGGAATTAAGTTGCAAAAGACGTGCGATGTTTTCCTTGACCGCCACAAGTGATGGAAATGATTGCGCTAGGATTTTCTGAGCAATGGAGGTGATTTCATTGGAAAGGCCTACTTCATCTTCAACCAAATAATTTAATAGGCCTATACGCCAAGCTTCATCTGCTAGATAAATACGCCCGGTGTAAATAAGGTCTTTTGTACGACTGAGTCCTAGAATTCGAACCAAACGCTGTAGAAAAGGAGGCTGCAACGTAATTCCCAAACGTCCTACCGGCATACCAAAACGGGCACGTTGAGTGCCTATCCGCAAGTCGCAGGATAGAGCTAAAATTAAGCCTCCGCCGAGGGCGGCTCCTGGAATTGCAGCGATACTCGGTATGGATAAGGACTCGATCGTCCGTGCAGTCAATTCAATCGAACGAAAGACTCGGTCGACATCGTTCAAGGACAATTTGGCAAGTTCTCGAATGTCACTACCAGCTGTAAATACCCCGTGTTCACCAGTAATGGTCAAAAGGCGTATGTTTGAGGGCAGTTCTTCTACCCATCTCTTTAAGTCTTCCCACATTGCTTCGGTAAGAGCGTTGCGCCTGGTCGGGCGATTTATCGTAATATTCGCAACGGACGCATTTAGACGTAATGTCAATGTTTTATCCGCGTTGGCACGCTCAGCGGGCATATAGACACCTGGCTTTCGTTGACTATCGATATTATATTAGATGCAAATTATCATATCAATTATAACTTATCAATAAATATATATAATATAATATAATATATCTTAAAATTATCTCGGCCCAAGTATTTCACGCCACGGAGATGCACATCCTCATTCATTCTGAACAAATTTTAGTTGATATACTAATAAGGTATATTGGCGACAACACGTCAAACACCTACCATAAGAAGTCATCAGGACACCATCCTTTAAATCCTCCATCGCAAAAGGCACCTCCTACTGGCCATTCCCATTGCGCGCCGGTCTGACTCGAAATATCAGCGTTGAAGTGACCAGCCTATCGGTCCGATCTTTTGTGGAATATGGGTTACTGATCTACGGGGCAAAATCTGTTGGTGGTCTCTTTCTGGCCGGTTAGCACATCACACCTTGGCATAAGTTCTATTTCAAGCACCCTGCGCATCAAGAGGGTGCCATGGATGATCCTTACCTCGCACGGTATGAAACACGTAAAAGAAGGTAATCCCGCTTATGGTTGATAACGGAACTGTAACAACCGAAGTTCAAAGTATAAATATAAATAAATTGTCCATAAGTTAATTATTTCACAAATAAAGCTCTTCTGCACATTCGTTGTATAATCGTTTACGTGTAATCGTTTATCTCGATGTTTTGGCATCGGAGGATCTATGGCCACCATTAAAGATGTTGCTCATAAGGCTGGCGTTTCAACGGCCACAGTATCCCATGTGCTTAACGGAACCAGACCCGTGGCATTAAAGACACGTAATGCGGTCCTTCAAGCTATGTCGGAGCTAAATTATATGCCTTCTGCATATTGTCGGGCTTTGCGAACAAGAAGCTCGCGACAAATTGGGTATGTTGTGGCAGACCTCATTAACCCATTTTTCGCATCGATATTTTCCGGTGTACAAAAAGTGGCTTTAAAGCGCGGTTATACGGTCGTCGTCAGTCATTCCGGAGAAGATCCCCAATTGGAGTTAGACGTGGTTAATGGACTACTCGGTCATGGAGTCGATGGCGTTATTCTAGCACCTGTAGCGTCCAGCAAGATCTGCACCTTAGCGTCAGAACTGTCAGTGCCGATAGTGTTTATAGACCGGATATGCACTCAAGGTCGCATCCCCACTGTTACCACTGTAATGGCTGAGGCAATATCACGGGCCGTCCAAATGATTTGGTCTCGTGGATTTCACGAAATAGCCTTTGTTGCAGGACGATCTGGTCTGTCGACGACTAAGCATCGGACAGACGCCTACTTAAATGCTTTAGGACAGTTGGGTCTGTCGCCCCGGATTTATCATGGAAATTCTGATGTCAACAGTGGTCGTGCTGCGGCTCAATGGATTATGGATTGTGAAGAGTCCCTTGGCGTCATTTGTGGAAACAACCTTATGGCCATGGGATTCGTTCAAGCCTTACTAGACGCGCGCCAATTACAGCGCTTCGCGCCGGGACTCGTCATTATTGGCGACGATCAATGGACCACTTTTACTAGTCCCGCTTTGTCAGTGATTAGACAACCGACAGTGAATATTGGAGTGATGGGAACCAATATATTGATTGATCGAATAGAAGGGTCTGAGCAGGGTGCAGAAATCCTGCATTTAGAATGCGAATTTCACCCGAGGCAGGCTTTGCCAGTAGATCAGAGAGGGCAGTAACTATGCGCACAATTATATTAGGGAGTACCGTGATTGATTTTCCAATGATTGTGGGTCATGATCCTGAAGACGGCGAAACGATACGAGCTGCTGAGAGCGTAATGCGAGTAGCAGGGAAAGGCCTCAATCAAGCCCTACAATTATATAACCTGGGAATTGATGTACGGTTTATCACCGCACTCGGTAATGATTCTCTCGGCCACTTCGCCTTGGACCATATCAACAAATTAGGGCTGTCGGTATCGACTATTGCCCGCCGGGGCGCCACATCCTATGCTGTTCCCATTGGGTTGCCGCATAAACATTTTATTTTTCATGTGCCCGGCATTAATGCTGACATTACGCCAGCCGACCTGGATGCTTTGAATATCGATTGGAAATGGGCTGATCTACTCGTCTTGCAAGGTGAGTGGCCATGGGCGGTGTCGTTATGGGCTGCTAAACAACATGCGCGATTTAACCGGCAAACAGTTCTCAATCCGGCACCCGCAGACGGATTTCCCAAGGCTCTCCTGGCATTGACGACAACACTCATTAGTAATCAACAAGAATTATCCACTATTCTTGGGACCCTGGAACCAAATTGGAAGGCTGCCATGGCACAACTGTTCGCCGCAAATCCCAGACTAGACGTGTGCGTTGCCACGCTGGGTGAACGCGGCCTACGATATTTCAGCCGAAATGGCACAGACCGGACCTTTTCCGCTTTGCCAACCACCGTGGTAGATCCTACCGGTGCCGGCGATTCGGTGTTGGGAGCATGGCTCTGGGCCGTGGCAAAAGGAAAATCATACGAAGAAGCTGCTCAGATAAGTCTGCGCGCTGGAGCTTTAACGGTTAGCCGTCTTGGAGCCGGTGCAAATTTGCCCACCCTAGCTGACTTTGAAGAATGACATACGTAGCCAGAGGTTCGCTGTCGCTCTCGGCAGAGACAAATTGCAATGTGTTCATTTTAGTGCCTCCTAAACGATAATAATTCAACATCAAGGAGAGATTTCACATTTTATTGATCCACGTGACAGACAAAGCCACAGGCTTTGTTTTAACATCAAGCCTTATGGGTTCACGTGTGGCCGGCTGTGGCAGCCCTTAAGTCCCTGGAACTTAAGCGACTACCACAGCCACATCATCCATGGGTATGTTCGCCGACCCTAGCTTTTTAGCAGTGACGACGAGTTGTGCGCGAATCAGTCGAACGTCTCGAGGGCTAACACACACGGCGGAGAGTCAATCAGCTATGAAGGGGAGCTATGTGATATGCTAGCAGCTGTTCTTAAAGAACCTCGGCGTTTAGAAATTGAACACCGAGAAGACCCTAAAGATATTCCAGCGGGTTTTGTTCGTGTGGCGGTGAAATCCGTCGGCATATGTGGATCAGATGTTCACTATTATCAAGAAGGACGCATTGGGAATTTCGTCGTCACTCAACCTATGGTATTAGGACACGAGTCTGCCGGAGTGATTGATGGTGTCGGCCAGGGAGTACCCCTGAAAGTGGGGCAAATAGTCGCGCTCGAGCCTGGTATTCCCTGTGGACAATGTCTTTATTGCCGTACGGGTGACTATAATTTGTGCCCTGACGTTAAGTTTTTTGCGACACCCCCGATAAATGGAGCTCTTCAACAATATGTGGTGCATCCGGCGTCATTTACATTCCCAGCTGACGGCTTAATTCCATCCGAAGCCTGTTTGGCCGAACCCTTGTCAGTGGGCGTATATGCTGTGAGACGGACAAATCTCTCTTTGGGAAATGAAATCTTAATTGTCGGTGCAGGTCCTATCGGATTAGCTACGGCATTAGCTGCTGAATCTCAAGGGGCGCACGTGATGCTGACTGATATCAATCCAGAGCGTTTGGCGATGGCTCGTCAAATCGGTTTCGAAGCCAACCCATCCCAATACTACCAACAACAGTTTGACGCTGTATTTGAATGCACTGGTTCGCAAGCAGGCCTCAGTGACGCTCAACGATTGGTCCGTTCGGGAGGAGTGATAGCCTTAATAGGGATGGGACAATCTGCAGCACATTTGGACACCCTTGACATGATTGCTCGAGGCATACGAACGATTGGAATTTTTCGGTATGCCAATACATATCCCAGCGCTATCGCCTTAATTCGACGTCATCGTCAACGTTTAAGGGTTTTTCAGACCAACCATATCTCGTTGTCCGATCTCCCGCAATTCTTAGCCCAAGGGCAGTTTATCCACCATATTAAAACAATTGTTAATGTATAAATTGATTCATGATTTCTAACCAGAAATGCTCCCGCCACCTTGTTCGGAACCCTGCCCAATAGCCAAGATGGCGCGTCGGCAAAAAGGTCCGATCCGGCGTGTGGATCCTGCTAGCTACCATGGCGAATCACCGAGCGGTGTCGCGGGATTTGTTGTCCGTACGGTATGGTCATCGCATTGCGACTACGCCTATCGGTGCCGGATCGTCATCGGCAATGACGCGGGGTCTCCGGAACCCTGGTGCGTGGTGGTGTCCGCCGGGTTACGCAGCACCATCGGGCCGGCCGTCCTCCCTCATGACCGCGGCTTAGGGCCAGCGGCGATGAGGGAGGAGTGCTTCCGGGATCAAAAATTCCTGATATGAAGGCTTTCAGCTAAATGGGGTGCCGTGAGGCACTCCGTAGCGGCAGGATTGCCTGTTGTTGGTGTTTTGCCTGGGCCTATTATTGGCTGAACGGATGGGCCATGGAACGAACGGGAAAAGATCGGGAATAGCGAGCGAATACGGGGAAAACCACTGAACCCATGCAAAACCTGGGGATCAGTTAGGCCCGTCCAGTAGCCGCCTTGCCGCGAAAGTGAAATTTGTGTCCGATGACCGGCTAGTCTTTCACCGATAAAGAACGTCCACCGAGAGAACGTGGCCGCGTCGGTTAAGGCATGCCATAATAATCGCTCGATGGGGCTATCTCGTAGTCCAACGAAACGGGTTCACTCATTTGTTCCATTCCCAGCCCACCTTGTGATCCTCCATGAGCCCGGGTTCTCGGAAATACAGATATCCCATGCGTAGTCGGAAACCTTGAACCATCGCGAATAAGCTCAGGGACTTTCGCCTCCGAATTAAGATGATTAACGACGTAAAGATGTGACCGTCGGCCAGGCGGTGCCCATGGTGCTTACCGTTAATTCATTAAGGAAATGCCATTCCGGAGTCAGACTCGTGTAGATTTAGAACCAACCTAAACTCCACGCGGCGTTCCGTCACAGACTACGATGGGGTATCTGCATGACCACCATGCAACAAACTATTCCCCAGATAGGTTCGATCATGAGGGTGGAGAATACACAACATCAAAAACACTTGTACTCAGAGTATCTTACCTCTGCCATGTCAAAATGGTTTCGGCCAATTTTTGGCCGTTTGGTACACCTAATCCAGTAACGGCATTCCATCCGGGAGCCGCATGATAGTACCAATTGTTGCCGTGAGTAATAGATCTTAGGCCGCCTTTGGCGGCATTAGCGTATAGAGCATAATTAATTAACCCTTGACGAGTTCCCGTGTACTGGTCAATCAACGCAATGAGACCTGCCCATTGTGGCGCGGCGAACGATGTTCCACCCCACCCATTTGTCCAGCCTGCCGTCGGTGACGTATAGACTGAGTTTGTGTCATAAATGGCATAGCCAGTAAACGGATCCGCATTGAAGGCCACATCGGGAACGGAACGACTACGGCCATTTAAGAATTGCGTTTGCCACCACGAGAACAAATTTGATGTTGAACTATTGGCGGTGTATAAAACGGATGATCCTCCCCCTGAACCAATTGGGTAAATATCTCTTTTCCACCGCGATTCACTGGCGAGGCCGAAATTTCGGTAATAGGGTAATAAATAGCTCCATCCCCACCCTTGTTCCCCATGCATCGGTATGGTTGCATGCGGTATTACGACGACACCCCCGGTTTGCGTCGGTGACAAGTTGGTAGCACTTACTTGCGGTAATGTTGTACCCCCCACGGCCAGAATGTCCGGAGATGCTGCTGGAAGGTCGACGCTTAACTTCTTGTCTTGAGGATATCCGTCGCGTAGGCTCCATAGTCTCCTGACGCGGCTAGCATACTAATGCCCTCCGCAGCTCCCTGGATAAAAGCCTGATCCATCATATATGCGTAAGAAAATGGCGTAAAGAATTCACTCTCACCCCAACTGCAGGTCATCACTTGAGCTTTATCTTGAGTAGCGATGGTCTGAAACAAATCCAGGAATCCTGGATTAGTATTGGGCGCCTCGTAGACGATGATATTGGCTCCTGAGGCCATGGCTCCGGAACGCTCCACATCAAGACTTGTTTCTGACCCTCCAATACCCCGTCCGGAGGCATTGACATTTTGGCCATCTACCCCAACACGCGCCAGATTGCCTGTGCGTTGAATGCCATAATACTGCCAAAAGTAGGTCGCATCTGCGGGAACATAGGGGGCTAACGTCGCAACAGCCATAGTCACGCCTTTTCCTACAACTGGATGAAAGCCTCTATATAAAGGGCTCACATGATATATCTGAGCCATCTGCTGTGGCGTATAACCTTGAGGAATAGTTGAGCCGGCTTGGCGAGTGTTTTGGGCTTTGTTAACCATATGATTGGTAAAGGCATGGTACGTCGTCATTCCTGTAACCCCGGATACCAATTGGGCCAAATCATAACCGTGATAAAGCATCGGCAATGTCGGGTTTTTGTCATTAGCGATAAACGAGTGACCACGGTAGAGGTAATTGTTAATAGATACATGAAATGCCTGTTCAATATTTCCAATTGTTCCTTGGACATTTATGCCGAGGGGATAAGACACCTTTTGCCCATTAATCGTTACCGGATGAATATCATACTGCGATAAATAATCTAACAATGCCTGGACCATGTTGGCCGAGGGAGCGTACGTTGCGGCAAAGTCAGACTCGCTCATAAAATGGTGAAAATACCTTGGACCC
>JAKADI010000026.1 GCA_021820675.1 Bacillota bacterium
AGTGGGGCGATGATTATTAAAAATATCAGAAGACAGAATGTTCTTTTTTTCATCGGTCCAGCATTAGCTGTTTATGTTTTGTTTATCATTTACCCTTTTGTTTCGAGTATCCGATATAGTTTTTATAATTGGGATGGATTTGGCCCTTTAACGCAATTTGTCGGATGGAAAAACTTTAGTTTCGTGTTGTTGTCTCATAGTTTTTCGCCGTTCTTGTGGAGAGCAATTGGGCACAACTTGTATTTCTTCGTCATTTCTATGGTGTTGACATTAGTTTTTGGTTTGGGTGTAGCCTATTTTTTGGTTAATATCAACGAACGAGCATCTCGGTGGTTTCAGACCATCTATTTTATACCGTTAGTAATCCCGCCCGTGGTTTTAGCTTACTTATGGAGTATTTATTTAGAACCGAACTATGGTGTGATTTCCACTCTTTTGGATAAGTTGCACTTGAATGCATTGAATGTGCCGTTTCTTGGCTCGCATTCTCTTGCGCTCCCAACCATCGCCGTAATTACGGCGTGGGCGGGGATGGGATTTCCGATAATGATCTTCTTGGCATCACTCATCAATGTGCCAAAGGATCTTCTTGAGGCGGCTCGTATTGATGGGGCCTCGTCGTTTCGCAGTTTTTTTTCTATAATCCTGCCTATTATTAAACCGACCATCCTCACTATTACTACGCTGAATTTCATTGGAAGTTTTGGCACCTTTGACCTCATCTACATTATGGAGGGTACTCAAGCCGGGCCAGGATATGCCACTGATGTGCTCGGTACTTTATTTTACCGTACAGCTTTTGGGGGCTTTGGCACCACCGCTCAAGGTCTTGGCTTGGCAACAGCACTTGCTGTCGTCGGATTTGGAATTGTTATGATCGCTTCTGTGGTGTTCGTATATCTACAAAAGCAAGCCACAATTGAATGGTAGAAGGAGCCGCCATGAAGAAACTTGCCGTATACGCTGTACTTACGGTTTTTGCGATCATCGTTATACTTCCCATAGCTGACATGATTTTGATGTCGTTTAAGTCACTGGCGGGAATTGTTGGTCAGCCGCTTTCCATCCCGCATCATTGGAGATTTTCCAACTATGGGCTTGCGTGGAGTGAGGGAAATCTGCTAGGCTATCTTATCAATACGGCAGTTGTTGCTGTTTTGAGCGTAGTATTAATCGTGTTTTTGTCTTCGCTGGCAGCTTATGGTATAGCCCGGTTCAAGTTTGTGGGAAACCAAGCGGTGTATCTTTTATTCTTGGCTGGACTAGCACTTCCAATTCAGATGATTGCCGTGCCGCTGTTCATTTTAATGCGACAACTCAGCCTCTTGGATCACTTGGCGTCCGTTACCATAATTTATATTGCCAGCGGTTTGTCTTTTAGCGTATTTCTGTTAGTAAATTTTATTCGGCATGTGCCACGGGAACTTGAAGAAGCTGCATTTATTGATGGAGCTACCCATTTCCAGGTTTACTGGCATGTAATTCTGCCTTTAGTGCGTCCATCCCTGAGTACCGTCGCTGTACTTAATCTAATATCAGCATGGAACAACTTTTTCTTTCCGCTCATCTTGCTTAATAATCCGCAACGTATGACTGTGGCGGTAGGAATAATGTCTTTTGTTGGGCAATATGCCACACAGTGGAATTTGTTATTACCTGCCCTTGTGATTGTGATGATTCCTACAGTTATCGCCTTTATCGTTGTCTCACGACAATTTGTCCGCAATATGATGGCTGGCGCTGTAAAATTTTGAGAGTATAAGGGGGATATTGGCAGATGAAAAAATTTATCGTTGGTGCGCTGATTACGGGTTTGATGACGCCGATGATTGCAGGGTGTGGTACCTCATCAGCATCGGGCCCCACCGTGGTAACGATTTGGTCGTGGCGTGCTCAAGATGCAAACATGTGGAAAAATGTCCAAGCAACCCTCAATAAAAAGGGGGACAATTTACAAATTCAGTTTCGTGCTGTAACACCAACTGAATATGATTCTGTTGTGCAAACTGCCATGGACGGTGGGCAAGGCCCGGATATTTTTTATGACCGCGCCGGTATCGGCACGTTAGATTATGCAGCCGCCCATATGATTGCGCCCCTAAATGGGATAGTCAACTTTAGTAAAGTAAGTCCGGCGACTCTTGCTACGGATACTTATAAGGGTAAGGATTATGGTGTGCCTTTTGCTATACAGACGATGGGGATTTTTTATAACAAAGCCATCTTTGCAAAATATGGGTTAACTGTTCCGACGACATGGTCCCAGTTTATCCACGAATGTGATGTATTGAAATCCCATGGGGTCACTCCCATTTCTACTATGGGGATTCAAAGTTGGATGCTAGCGCTCAATTTCGATGAGATCGGTGCAACTATGATGGGCGACCATTTTACTCAAGAACTTGTCGCCAAGAAAGCCACGTACGACTCAGCGCCTTACATAAATGCGCTGGCGCACTATCAACAATTATCCCAATTTTTTGAGCCGAATTTCCAAGCTGTAGGCTCGGCGGATAATGAGCAAGAGGTGGCGGTGGCTTTAGGAAAAGCTGCAATGTGTTTCGATGGGATTTTTGATGTGCCAACGATGAAACAGTATAATCCTAAACTGCAATTAGGGCAATTTCTGGTGCCTCCGGCCAATGCTACACAACATCGGCGGATTGACTGGTATCTGGATGGAGACTTTTCCTTGAACAGCCATATTGCAAATGCTGCGGTAAAGAAAGCGTCAGAAGAAATTTTGGCGTATACAGCAACTACGGCCTTTGGTCAAGACTTCTCAGATATAAATGGAGGTATATCGCCTATAGCTGGCGTAACAATTCCGTCTAAATTTGCTCTGTCCACAGAGGCCTACCATTGGTTTGAGACACGTCCTATTAATCCCATATTCGGTATTAGGAGTCCGATGGATACCCCTCCTCCGAGTGCCGCCACCGTCGAGACTAAAAATGCTAAACCTGCATTAAACACTGATCAAGGAATATTTACGGCAGAACAGGACGTAATGTTACCCTTACTATTGCATAAACTTACTCCTGCGGAAGCTGCAGCTAAAGTCCAGAAGACAGTGGCATGGTACTTTAAGAAATAGGGGCGGCTAACCGCCCCTATTTTGCCCTTGAGAGAATATGTTGGTCGGCGTCATGTTGTGTGCGGTGAAGACATGGCCGTTTAATCTCAGCATTTATGTTGTTTTATAGGCATGGAAATGTCAACGTGCTGAGAATAGGAGCTAGCCATGTTTGTTGTTTTGATCGCTAACGGATTAAAGGTGCTGGTCGAGACATTCGTTACTTATCATAAGAAATGAGGTACGTTATCCTATGGAACCTGTTAAAATTACGGGAGCGTTGGAACGTATATCCTCAAGCATTAATCTTCTTACTAATTCCGAAGCAAAGATTGCTCAGTGGATTTTAGACCACCCTCAAGAAGTGTTACATAGTACGGTGAGAGATGTGGCTAAAGCGAGCAAGGGAAGTGAATCGGCTGTAATCCGGCTGTGTAAGTCGATTGATATCGAAGGGTTCGCTATGTTAAAAGTTCTACTCACAGCTGATATCGTACGTCAGGAAGGGCAACATAATGAATTTGAAGAAATAACCGCCCATTCCTCTTTTGATGATATTGTGCGGCAACTTCAGTTAGGAGCAATAACCACCATCCAAAGCACTGTGCGCGAGATTCATGAGAAGGATATTGAGTGTATTACCGAATGGATGAAACACAGTCATCGCATCGTTATCTTTGGCGTTGGTGCCTCAGGGGTGGTGGCCAAGGACTTTCACCAAAAGCTAGTAAGACTTGGGCTGCCAGCAATTTATCCTGAAGATTTTCATCAAGCGGCAACGATTGTCGGGCAGCTATCTACTATGGATTTACTTATTGCGATATCATACTCGGGCCTTACCACCGATACATTAGAGATCGTAGATATTGCCAAAGGGCGAAATGTCAAGATTGTTGGCATCACGCATTTTTACACGAAGAATCCACTATGGGAACAGGCCACCCAAGCCCTTGGTGTGATGTCTATGGAACCACAAACGCGAGTAGGTGCAACCCATTCTATTATTGGATCGTTGATATTAATTGACGTTATTACTTTGTATTTCGCTAATCGGTATTTTAGTGACGTCTACGATAACCTTAATGCGAGTCGAGCGGCCGTAGCTGGTCACATAAAAGGAAGGTAGGGTGGACGATTGTGTGGGGAATTGACTCATTTTTGACAACTGATCCTGTCCAGTACGGTAATATTGCGTGGTTAGTCAACGCTTCTGCTGTTACATCTGATTATGTCTGGGGACCTACGGCTGCGTTGATGAAGGGATTTAGAGTTAGAATGCTGTTTGGTCCAGAGCACGGGGTCCACGGGGTGGATCAAGCTGGGGTGTATGTCGATGACATGATAGATGCCGAAACTGGACTTCCTGTTATTAGCTTATATGGCGCCCAACGCTCACCAAAGATGCAGCAGTTCAATGATATTAACACCGTTATAATTGATTTATTGGATATCGGTACACGGTATAGTACTTACTTGAGCACTATTGCCGCGACACTAGAGGCTCTCAATACCAGAGAGACTAGAATAATAGTTTTGGATCGTCCGAACCACTTAGGAAGGACCGTTGAAGGTCCAGTGCTGGATCCAAAGTACAAGTCATTTGTCGGGATTGGTCCTATGCCTATTCGTCATGGACTAACTACCGGCGAAATCGCACAATGGATACAACGGAATCGAAATCTGGATATAGATTTACATGTTATTCGCCAGACGGAATTTTCAATAGATATAGATATCCATGAGTCCATATTTTTACCACCAAGTCCGAATTTGAATGGCCCTGCATCGCAAGTTCTTTATGCTGGAACGTGTCTTTTCGAAGGTACAAATATTTCAGAAGGACGAGGTACGACCTTTCCCTTTCAAATATTTGGAGCTCCGTGGTTGCGTGTGAATCAGCTCATAATGAAATTGCAACAGAGAAACTTTATGACGGGCTGTGATTTACAGAAAATATATTTTAAGCCGATATTTTCCAAGTATGCGGGAGAAGTTTGTGAAGGAATATTTCTACATGTAAACGACTTTAAAACAATCCGGCCTGTTAGGTTGATTACAGGCATTCTTGGTCAGATATTTGCCGATAACAGCGAGGCGACCTTAGTTTACAAAGAAAGCCGTGGTTCTAACATTGAGCGACGCATGGATCTGCTCTGGGGTGCGTCCGACCTGGGTGATGCGCTTGAAGCACGCGCGGACGCCGAATTTCAACAAGGCGAGGGAATGGCATGGTCAGAGCCGATCTATCTTTACCCATGATATGAGGAGGGGCAAGCCGCCGTGCACAGAGTGCAGGGGATGCGGAAAATGCTTCCACTATTCGAGGACCTTTGGTCAGATTGTTTTACGCATGGGACCATCTGCAACACGGCACCGCCTATCATTCCGAAAAGTGGGAGACCTTGACCATTCTCCTGGCCAGAACCTGGCTATGCCTCAGAATCGATAAGGCACCGGACTAAAATTTTTTCAGAGGATACCCTACAGAAAAGGCCAATATGATATCCTGTCCATGGTTCCATTTTGATATGCTATTCACAATTATCTTTATATAGTATTCGTTGGACGGATGCTCGGGAGCGGGCGATTCCAGAAATCTACGGGGGGTTCGCTATTAAACGAGAAAAAATATGGAGGAGATGTTATGGAACTGCTGACCCAATCTTACTGGCCTATGCTGACTTCGCCATCCATTGTGCCGTGGACGGTGGGAGATGCGTTAAGGGAGGCGTCACAGGCTGTGCCTCATCACACTGCGTTAATCGAAGGCGTGAAGGACCCTAGCGCTCGGCGCACTTGGACATACAGTGCCCTCTGGGATGATGCTATCCGGTGCGCACATGCATTGCTGCAGCACTTTGAACCCAATGAACGCATTGCGG
Organism: Bacillota bacterium; assembly: GCA_021820675.1. Taxonomy (GTDB): domain Bacteria; phylum Bacillota; class Sulfobacillia; order Sulfobacillales; family Sulfobacillaceae; genus Sulfobacillus. The sequence continues at coordinate 5,959 of JAKADI010000026.1, forward strand.
TATGGGCAAACAACATTCCTGAGTGGGTCATTTTAGAGTTCGGGGCTGCGCTGGCTAATATTACCTTAGTCACAGTGAACCCCGCTTACCAGGCCGCCGAGTTGCAGTATGTGCTGCAGCAGTCCGGTGCTGCAGGACTTTTCATGGTGGAAGAATTTCATGGGAATCCGATGGCAAAGGTCATGGCGGCGGTTCGGCCAGCCCTCTCTAACTTGCGCACTGTCATATCAATTGATTCGGACTGGCCAGGATTTCTCCAATCGGGGACTTCAGCGCGGCCATTGCCGGTCGTGGGGGCGCAGGACATTGCCCAAATCCAATACACCTCGGGCACCACGGGGATCCCCAAGGGCGCGATGCTGCGCCATGAGGGTCTGGTTAACAATGCGCGTTTCGTGGCATGGCGCGGCGGGGCCGAGTTACACCAGACATGGCTCTCGGTGATTCCGCTGTTTCATTCTTCGGGCAGTGGCTTAGGGGTGTTGGGGGCCGTGCAAACCCAAGGGACCCAGGTGTTAGTCCCACAATTCATACCTGACACGATTATGGAATTAATTGAAGCCTACCATGTCGATGTTGCTCCCATGGTGCCCACCATGATTCAGGCGCTGTTCATTCATTCCAACGTAGTACGGTACGATTTGGGCAGTTTGCGCAAAGTATGGTCGGGCGGGACAAATGTTCCTCCTGATCTGGTACAACTTGTTGAAACCCAAACACCTGCTTGTTTCAGCACGGTATTTGGCCAAACCGAAGCATCACCCATCATTGCCCAAACGAGTCCGGCCGATTCGATGGCAGACAAGACTCTTACGGTGGGGCAGCCGCTGCCGCAAACGGCGGTGAAAATCATCGATCCCGGGACAGGCCTTGTGCGACCCATCGGAATCTCGGGGGAACTGTGCGTTCAAGGCTACGGGGTGATGGCGGGGTATTTTGATGCGCCTGTTGCCACGGCGGCGGCAATCGATCTAGATGGGTGGCTTCATACGGGGGATCTGTGCTCCATGGACCCGCGCGGGTACATAACGGTGGAAGGCCGCATTAAAGATATGATCATCCGCGGAGGGGAAAATATTTACCCCAAGGAAATCGAAGACGTCCTTCTGAGTCACCCAGCTATTATTGAAGCCGTGCTCGTCGGGATATCCGATCCCTATTGGGGGGAACAGGCTGCCGCGTTTGTGCAGATCGATCCGACGATGGCGCTTACCGATGAAGACCTCGATGCCTTGGTTCGTGAACGATTGGCCGCGTATAAAGTGCCGCGATATTGGATTCGGACGGATCATTTTCCCCGCACCCCGCTCGGCAAGATTCAAAAGTTTCGGTTGCGGGAGCAATTTGCTTCAACGCCCACTCAAGATGCACCTTAAGTAAATGGAGGGACAATTTCGGATGCAACCAACAACATTGACGACGAAAATCACAGCGGGTGTATACACTATCACGTTAAATCGCCCCAAAGAATATAATGCCATTACTCCGACGCTGCGCGATGAGCTGGCGGCTGCCATCGATGACGCCAATGCTGATGACACGGCCCGCGTCATCCTGCTGCGGGCCGAAGGACCCGCTTTTTGCGGCGGCTATGATTTGAGCTGGGCTACAGAGTATCAGGCTAACGAATCAGATCAGGGACGAATGTGGGATTCGGTGGCGGATTTTTCCATGATGTCGCGGTTCGTTAACACCTATATGAAACTCTGGTACTCTCGGAAACCGACCATTGCGGCGGTCCATGGGTGGTGTATCGGGGGAGGCACGGACCTGGTGTTGTGTGCTGACATGATTATTGCAGCCGACAATGCGGTCTTTGGGTATCCCCCTTCGCGGGTTTGGGGGACACCGACAACGGCGATGTGGGTTTATCGCATGGGGCTGGAAAAGGCGAAGCGGTATTTGTTGACAGGAGACGAAATTTCCGCGCACACGGCAGAGAAAATTGGGCTCATAATGGAGACGGTGCCGCATGACCAATTGGCTCTTCATGCCACCGCATTTGCCGAACGCATGGCCCAGGTGCCCGTCAACCAATTAGTGATGCTTAAGCTCTTATGCAACCAAACTGTTGAAAACATGGGCATGGCTACGACTCGCACTTTGGGCACCTTGTTTGACGGGATTGCACGGCACACCCAAGAAGGCCATGATTTTATCGCCCGGGTCAAAACGACCGGATGGCGTGATGCCGTGCGGGAACGAGACGATCGCTTTGGCGATTATGGATCACGACCCCGGGATTAATGGACCATGACTGAAGTGCGAGAGCTATTCCAACGTTTTGCGTCGGGGAATATCCGGTGATCAAATGATAGGAACATTTCCATGGGCGTGGGCATTCCATGGGTTTATGTAGTAACCGGGCCAAAAACTGGGACAAGCTTCAAACCGTGGATCACGATTTCAATGACTGGACGGGAAAGCTCGTCGGTACGGATCTTGGAGATTTTTTCTTGAAAAAGCTACCATCACACCAGCCCTCGGCTCCGGCTTTGGGACCCCACACTGGTCAAGAGAAATCAGGCGGAGTGAAGCCGCCAAGCGTTGACCCTAATGGAGTATAAAGTCGTAGCTACCGGATCTAGCGCCCTTAGCCCGGACCAGGCGCAATAGGCGCTCCGAAAACTCATGTGCTAGCCGACTCAGTGTTTCGTCGAGCGCACGCGGGACATCAATCGGGTGCAAAAAAGGTCAGAAGGGCCAATATCCAATTGGGGTCGATATGATATCTTGGTGCCCGTCTTGCAAGGGGTGATGGGCCAGCGGTTTGTCCTCGAGACCATGGACCGGATAGTTGATAGCGGGAATCGGAGAAATCGAAGGACCGAACCCCTGCGACGTGGCAGGGTTAGACCGTCGATAAAGGGTCTGTCTCAAAAACTATCCGCGAACATCGCAAGTGCTCCCATGGCTAGCTAAAAGCGAGGGCCGTTTGGTAGAGACGTAGGGGGTGCAGTGGACGTATGTAGCTTTTGGCATTGGCTTAGACTGACACCAACAGTGTGGAAGAGCCATTTGCGCGGCCAAACACCATGATGCCGCCTGCACCAGACCCTTCCTCGAGTGTGTGCGGGGGAACCGCCGTCATGGTGCCGTACGGCGACGCGCCCGCCTATCTGACCATGGGGATTACAGACCTGCGGAAGTCCCTGGAGGGATGGTCCATCGCCACGGAAGGGTTTCAGTCCTGGATCCTGCCCCGCTACTGCGGCGCCGTGCCCAAGGCCTTGAGCCGGGCCTGGGCTAACCGCACTTGCGCTTGGGCGACTTTCACCACCTCCGCCAGCTCCGGGGCCGTGAGCTGGGCCAGGTTCATCCGTTGGAAGTTCGTGAGCACCGCCCGGACGGGGAGCGTGCGTTCCGGGCCCGGAGCCGCATCCTGGGGAGAATGGGGCGAATCCGCCAACCCCGCGACCGCCAGAAGATGGGCCACCTCCGTGCTGATCGTTTTGACCGTGAGCCGCTTCTCGTGCATCAGCCGGTCCAGCATGGCATTGAACAACGCTTCGGACTGCGCCAGCACCTCCGCTTGCAGGGCCGGGTCGTCCGTGAAGGTCCCGAGCTTGCGGCGCGCTTTCGTCAGCAACTCCGCAGCCGCCTGAAACTGCGTAATCCCGAGGAGACCTTGGTCGACGTAGAGCGCCAGTTTTTTGTTG
>JAKADI010000027.1 GCA_021820675.1 Bacillota bacterium
AACGCCATGCGTCAAAATGAACTGGGGATGGGCAACACGGATTATGCGCACCACATCTCGCAGGGCTCGGTGCGTGTTTCGGTAGAGTCCAGCGTCAGGATACCCGAGACAATGGATGTTTTCTATAGGCACTTTCAATAGCGTTAAGGCCTTATGCGCTTCGTCGAAACGGTCGCGAATCAGGTGGCGTATTGTTGCGGGCCGGTGCAAGCGCCGGGGGCCCCGCCCGTTGGTGGTAAAAATCACGTGAACTGCATAACCCTGCTGTGCTAACGTATGAATGGCGAGGCCACAGCCAATGCTCTCATCGTCCGGATGAGCCGCAAATACTAAAATTTGCCGGCAAAAGGAACTTTGGCTTTCCTGCTTCAACGAGGATAGATTAACCGATCGACCGCTTGCCCCCAATAGCTGATACAGATGATCCCCACTCCCGATTAATACGTCTTTCCAATGCATTTCGTCTCCTGCCTCAATTCCTTTATTTGTTGGGTTCTTGGGTGTCAAAACCCGGTGCATACTCCTCTATGGGCATCACGATGTAGCGGCAGAAGGACGCGTGTGATCCCCTCGTTTATAGCGTGAAATCAGTTCACGTCGGTTGGCCGTATCCGTTTTGCGGTAAATGTTGCGTAGGTGAGTTTTGAGCGTATTAATGGAGATATAGAGCTCACTGGTGATTTCCTTGTTAGAATAGCCATCTAAGAGCAACTGAGTAATCTTCTTTTCTTGAGGCGTGAGTCCACAGCGAAACAACCATTGTTCTGCGAGAATGGTTTGCTGTGATGGTTGGTCTGCAATCATCCGGGAAGGAATAAGTAAACTACCCGGCTCCGTATCTCCGGCCTCTCCTTTGGACTGAACGGATTGTGATGGAACGAGAGGGACTGTTTTGGGCAAGGTGAGAATGGCGATAAACAGCACACTTAAAATCACTGGGCTGAATGCCTCCGGATTGAAAAAACCGGCGAAATGATAGGCTAATACGCTTAGAGCCATTGCTACGCCCAGTAGAGCAATACCTCGAACTTGCGGATAGTCGGTGTATGAAACGTAGGGGCCCCACCACATCATCAAAGACAGCAAGGCACCGATGAGGATTCCTATCAAAATCACCGGGTTAATGACTGTGTGCAAAGTCACCGCCAAACCGGTTATGCCGATTGTGAAATAGGCAGCCCCGCGTGAGTGCCCGGAAAGTCCCATCCACGGGAAAAATATGGGCCCTGTTAATAACAAGGGGATTGCCATGCCGCTTAAGGTGCCGGAGACGAAAGGGAAACGCAAGACAATTCCCAAGGTCATGGTTACGAGAAAGAGGCTGGGCAAAGTGGAAGTGAGTGCCGATGGTCGATGCTTCGTCTGTGTTTGTGTTTGGACAACACTGTGCGTCCACGTTGGCAAGAATAACCAATAACTTATCCCGGTGCCTAAGGTCGCGAATGTTTCTTGAAAGGTTATGCGGACTAAGAGGGTGGCACTGACGAGCAAAATCCCGGGAACGGTTACCATCAGCAATCCTCGAATTTTCCGGGAATCAGGCTTCAGCGATATTGCCGCGTCTTTTCGGAATATTTGCTGCCATAAAGGCAACAAGGTGATAAGACACCAGATTTTCTGATCCTCTGGTGGCGTTCCTCGAAGGATCCCGTAGGAAAGCGCGGCGTACGTCAAGAATCCCACGGCATAAATCCATCGAGCCCGATGTGGGGCGAATACCGGACTTCCGAGCTGAGCGGCCATGATTACGATAACAATAGCCACCAGGCATAGGGTCCAGGATAATTGATGTGCAGAACCCATTAATGCGAGCGTTGAGATCAACAGGGACCAAATCAAGGCCGCCACCCATACGATGAGACGATAGAGTTGATTTTGAGTAAGACGGGTTATCATCTTCATTTCCTCCTCCTGGCTTGTATCCAGTGTGAGTTTATTAAATCGTCTTTTCCCGGCGCTTCACAGTTGGCTCACCCATGAAGGGTTTAGGGGCTACTCCCTAAGTTTGGGGGGATGGTCTTTTTCGGAAAATATCATCAAAGCCCACAAGGAGGTCAGAGCGCGGTTTTTTGGCGAAATTTCATCCCATGAGGGTGATGGTCTCATGGGAGGGCAGATGATAACCTCAGTCTAGAATTCGAACGATTTCATCAATCCGCGAGAGAGTAAGGAGCAGGCGAAAGGACGATGGTGCAGGATACTTGGCCCGTTTTGTTGACGGCAACGATATCACCGTCGCCGTTGCCGCACTTAGTGCTGACAGATCCTAGGGAGCGATGGCGGCAGTATCAACAGGCCTTGCAATTCTGGTTGAATCGACCTGCTGTGAGGCAGATAATTTTCTGCGATAATAGCGGATACGACGCCGATTACCAAGACGTCAAAACCTGGGCCAGAAAGCGTGGAAAAGTTCTGGAAGTCATAAGTTACAAAGGGAACGACGCTTCCGGGCTAAGAGGTAGAGCCTATGGCGAAGGGGAACTCATCAAACGCGTCCTAAAGACCAGCATACTCATGCGTCAAGCTCCAGGTTTTTTTAAGGTAACAGGCCGATTTGTCGTGGAAAATTTTGATTCTTTGGAGCGGTTAACACGAAAACAACGCATCGTCATGTCGAGGCGATCTGTACGAAAAACCCGGTGGGCAGACACACGATTTTTCAAGATGGAACGTTCCTTTTATTGTGGCCAGTTGATGGAGGTTCATCAACTGGCCCAGGACGACGAATGGATCTTAGGTGAGGCCTATGCCAGTATTTTAGCGCCCTTAGGAATTCCTTCGTTTCCGCGCGCCCTGCGCATTCGCGGGATTGCCGGAAATGGCGCGGTATACGGCGATAAGCTCTGGCGCTACCTGGTTAAATCGGTAATGGCCCAGGCGGGACTGTACCGCGTATAGGCGACACCGTGACAGACGGTAGGAAGCTTACGGCGTCACATGGGTTAAGACCGTTCCGATAACCTGGGCACGGGCATGTTTTAATTGCGCCAGTGCCTTCATTTCGACCTGGCGTGGGTGACGTCCGGAGGGAATGACGAGCAAGACGCCATCAACGAGGGCGGATAAAACCATGGTGTCCGCAGCTTCCAAGATATTGGGCGCATCGATCAGGATGATGGCATATTCGCGTTTGAGGGTATCAAACAATTTTCTCATGGCCGAGGGGGCCAATAATTCGGCGGCATAGGCCGGCAAAGGGCCACTGGGCAGTATGTGGACAGGCCAAGACGGACTTTTCTGGATGAAGGATTCGGATTTATACGGTTGCGTCAAATAGGTGGTGAGTCCCTCCGTGTTAGGCACCTGGAAAATGCGATGCAACTTGGGGTACTTAAAGCATGCATCAATGGCCAACACGTCCAGGCCACTGTAAGCCAACAACGCGGCAAGATTCGCGACTGTGGCGGAAGTGCCGGCACGCGGAGCGGCACTGGTGATGACGAGCGTTTTAGGTTGCTGGTTCTGCCAAAACAGGATGTGGGCCTTGAGTGCCCGGTATTGATCAAGTGCTATGGTGGCGGGCTTTTTGGAGCGCAACACGATTGGCATTTGAGGTATCCTCCTTCTTATCAATGAAGCCCGAATGCAAAATAGTCGAATTATCCGGGATTGCGCGGGATCTTAAGCGAGGGATCATTCCCCACACGGGCAAATCAAGCCATTCGCTGACCTCCTCCTCGGTTTGTAGACTTTGGTTGAAGTGATCCCTTAACACCGCGAGAAAAACAGCTCCCATAAGCGATAACAAACATGCCAAAACATCGATTTTCTTGGTATCAGGAAATGAGGGATGCGTAGGGGTAGCGGCGGGGGACGACAATTGCAATTGGGCGGACCCGGTGAGCTGTTGAGCGGCATTTATGGTAGCCTCAGCGACTTGGGTCGCTTCCAACGCCGCTAACGAGGGACTAGGGGCCGTTGTCTTAATGATAATCAGATCGGTATTGTTCACTGCGTTGACTGTGGTGTGCGCTTGCAATGCTATCGGCGATATGCTATCAGGCAAGGATTGAGCCGCTCGGTTCCAAACGGTATTGGATGTTGCCATGTCGGCGAAGGTTGGGGTTAGTTGTAGTGCCGAAGTTAATCCGTTAGCATTGCGGCCGGGAATTACCAGTAACGTTGCTGAACTCGTATAGGACTTCCGTAACACAAAGCGAGAAATGCCTGCGGCCGCAGACGTCGTGATAATAACCAAACAGAGACTTAATCCTATGTGGCGTTTTATTCGCCTCGGTAGACTCACCATCAATTCCCTCTTTCCTCCTTCGTAGCAGCACACATCGACCTTGTACTGGGCGGATCCCCAGTCAATTTTGTAGGCTCTCAATCATGTGCCTTAGGCTATCAGATTATTCGTGTCTCGATCATCGTCCTCAAGGGGTGAAATCCCTAAAACTAACGCGACTGATCTGGCTATCAGTTCCCTAGGGGTGAATTTGAGCCGTCATCCCCGTGGGGCGATAGTCGGTTCTCCGACATTTTTTCATAATGATGACAACCTCTTCCCGGGTTCACTAGAAAAATCCCCACCATTTACCCGCGGTGTAGGTTGGGCAAATGATCTTAGATGAAGGATGTGATGACCGTGCGTGTCAAGGTGTTGGGATGTCCTGTCGATGACGTGGACATGAACGACTTGCTGGATCACGTGCACCATCATATGGAACAAGGGATCAAACAGTGGTATACCTCGATAAACGTGGCGAATTGGTATGCTTACACTCATTTTCCTGAGATCGCCACACTCATTGATGAAGCTCCGCTGATTACCGCCGATGGTTGGCCGATTGCCTGGGCGAGCCGTGTTATTCACCACGTTCCGCTTCCGCGGATACCCGCCATGAATTTCCTTGATGCGTTGTTAACTAATCGTCAGGCCAAGGGTCAGCGAATTTTTTTGCTGGGAGGACAACCGGGGACCGCCGAACAAGCTGGGATACGACTTCAAGCAAAGTATCCGCATGTGAGTGTCGTAGGCGCATTCCATGGCTTCTTAAATCAGCCTGAAGTTGAACTAGAGGCACTTAACGCGATTGTACAAGCCCGTCCGAGCATTCTCATTCTGGGGATGGGCACTCCCCATGAACAGAAGTGGTTGTCGCTATATTTTTCACGGATTCCGGCGGTGATGGCGGTAGGTATCGGCGGGGGAATCGATATCCTGGCAGGCATCAAGAAGAGGGCGCCAGGATGGATGCAAAAAAGCGGTCTTGAATGGTTATATCGCCTGGTGCACGAGCCCGGGCGTCTCTCTAGGCGTTATGTTAAAACCTCGTGGTCCTTTGCCTGGCAAGTCCTTCGCGTGATGTGGACATGGCCCGGCGACCATATTGGGAGTTACTCGGGAAAAAAAGGAGCATAAATTATGCATCTACTAGTTACCGGGGGCGCTGGATTTATTGGGGCAAATTTGGTCATTCGTGCTTTAGATCAGGGCCATGACGTCACGGTGCTGGACAATTTGTCGTCAGGACACCTGATTAATTTACGGTCCGTACAAAACGATATCCGGTTTATCGAAGGCGATGTGCGCAATCCTGCTATTCTCGAGAGAGTCTTGCCTGACATTGATGTGGTCTATCATTTGGCAGCATCTGTTGGCAACCAGCGCAGCATGGAAAATCCTTATGAGGATGCCGATGTTAATCTCTTAGGTACGATACGCGTATTGGAAGCTTCGCGAGAAATGAAGGTAAAAACAGTGGTGCTGGCTTCTTCTGCCGGCATCCTTGGGGAACCATCGGTGTTGCCGGTGGCCGAAGATCATCCGAAGAATCCAGACTCGCCCTACGGCGTGAGCAAAATGGCGGCGGAGGCCATGGCCTTAGTCTATGAACGAATCTTTGGACTACGGACTGTCGCTCTCAGATACTTCAATGTCTATGGACCTTTGCAGCGCTACGACGCTTACGGTAATGTTATTCCTATTTTTGCGCGTCAAATCCTGCGCCATGAACCCATTACTGTCTTTGGAGATGGTGAGCAAACCCGGGATTTCATTCACGTGAATGACGTAGCCCAGGCGACACTGACCGCTGGGATCGAGGAGCGTGCTCACGGCATTTACCATATCGGCACAGGCTTAGGTGCGAGTATCAATGGACTTGTTGACTTGATGCAGGATGTTTTTCACAGTGCGGGGCAGGTGCGGTACCTGCCATCCCGATCGGGTGACGTTCGTCATTCGATGGCAGCGGTTGACCGTGCGGTAGCCGATCTTCACTTTCGCGTGACGTGTTCGCTGCCCGACGGTCTTTTGAGTTACCGGAACTGGTTGCTGGAGGAATCCGAGCCATGCGCGTACTGATTTTCGGTCCGACTGGAATGTTGGGCCATCAACTTGTTCGTGAGGCCCTGAACCGAAACTATCAAATTTGGGCTGTGTCCCGTTCGACACGATGGCTGGATTCAAAATTGACGGACATGCGTTGGATGCGTGTGAACTGGGTGGGCGGAGTTGATGTTAGCGGATCCCTGGAATGGGTTCGAGATTGGATCGACGAATGTCAGCCTGAGGTTATCGTCAATGCAGCGGGATTGGTTAAACAAGGTCCGGGAGGTCATGATGTAAGTCGGCTAATGCCGGTTAACGCCTTATTCCCACGGGCCCTCCAAACCATGGTTTTAGAACGTGCGACCAAAATCATTCACATTAGTACAGATTGTGTCTATAACGGGGCAAAGGGATTTTACCGGGAAAGTGATGTCCCCAACGCATTGGATTGGTATGGAAAGTCCAAGATTTTGGGTGAAGTGGTGGGACCGCGATGCTTAACACTGAGAACCTCGATTGTGGGTCCCGAAATTCATAGCTATCGTGGATTGTTTGAATGGTTCCGCGGACAAGGTGTCAAGACGGTACCAGGCTATACCCGGGCAATTTTCTCGGGTGTCAGCACGGTCTATCTGGCGAGGCTGATCTGGAATCTGGCCGAACAATTTCCCAATCTGGAAGGATTGTATCACATTGCAACCGAACCGGTGAGCAAATACGATTTGCTGCAGTTGATTCGAGACGCGTTGCGCTTAGAAACTCGCATTGTCCCGGACGACACAGTGATGTGCGACCGATCGCTTAATGCCGCGAAGTTTTTTCATGCGACCGGAATTGTTCCGCCACCCTGGCCAAAGATGGTGTACGACTTGTTGGAGTCTTCTCCTCGGGAAGCCAGAAGTTAGAAGACATCGGGAGTCGGGTCAAATAAGGCCCAAAAAGGCATTACCAGCCGTGGCGGGAGGCAACCGCTGGCATCAACCGTCAGATGTGAACGCAAAGTGTGCAACATTGATAAATGGAGGGAATTTCGATGCACGAATTGACAGGGGCCAGAATTCTAGTGACAGGCGGAACCGGATCCCTAGGCCATGCAGTCGTGAGGCGTTTGATGGCCGGAGACTGGGGGATCCCCCGCTATGTCACCATTTTTTCCCGGGACGAAGCCAAGCAGCATTTCATGCGGCTGTGGTACGCCAAAAGATTGCAAGCCACCGACGATATTGTGTATGACCAACAGCGAGAACGCCCACGACTGCGATTTGTGATAGGCGATGTCCGTGACTACGAGGCATTGTCTCGCGCTGTTCAAGATCATGATGTGATTGTCCATGCAGCGGCTATGAAGCAAGTGCCGGTTTGCGAGTATTTTCCTAATGAGGCGGTGGCGACCAATGTTGTGGGAACGCGAAACCTGGTGAAGGCTGTTCATGATCACGGTCGAGAGGTTCGGGTGGTCGTGGGTATATCGACCGATAAAGCGTGTAAACCGGTCAATGTTCTCGGAATGACTAAAGGCATTATGGAGCGGATCTTGACGGAAGCAAACTTACTGCCGGGATCCACACGGTATATCAGCGTTCGTTACGGAAATGTGGTGGCGTCTCGGGGATCGGTGGTCCCTTTGCTGCAATCTCAGATTACGCGCGGAGGACCACTCACTATCACCACTCCGGACATGACACGCTTCTTGTTAAGCCTGGATCAAGCTGTTGACGTGATCTTTGAAGCATTGAACCAGGCCGAACCTGGTGAATGTTATATACCGCGGGTTCCTTCAGCCCGGATTGTGGATGTGGCCCAGGCGCTGATTGGGGAGAAGGATATTCCCATGATATTTACTGGGATTCGCCCAGGGGAAAAAGTGCATGAAATTTTAGTTTCTGAAGAAGAACGCTACCGGACCGTGGAACGGGGGAACTACTACGTCATTCGTCCCATGTTGCCAGAACTCGCTGTGGACGAAATTCAAGAGCCGGTCCTATCCCGGGCTTACTCGTCCCAAAACACCTCGTTAAGCATAGCGGAGTTAGCGCGTTTACTACAGGAATTCGTGACTCGCGAGCAACAATTGGATGACATTTTAGCATGAAAATTCTCACCGTTCTAGGAACGCGCCCTGAGATTATCCGTTTGAGCTGCATCATTAAACAAATCGATATGTTTGCCGAGCAAATTCTTGTATTTACAGGTCAGAATTTTGAGCTCAGCCTAGGCTGTGCCTTTTTCGAGGAATTGCAATTGAGAGTCCCCGATGAATCGTGGGCGATCAGGGCCGTGAATCCTCATGAACAAATTGCGGCGATGTATCGCCAAATGGGTGAGACTTTGACCAAGATTCAACCCGATCGGGTCCTTATCTTGGGGGACACCAATAGCGGATTGACTGCGGTGATCGCCGCGAGGCATCGGATTCCGGTTTACCATTTGGAAGCGGGCAATCGTTGTTTTGATTCCACGGTACCGGAAGAAGTGAATCGGCGCGTCATCGATCATGTTAGCCAGGTTTTGATGCCTTATACGTACCGCAGTCAGGAAAATCTGGTCCGCGAAGGCATTGATAGACGGCGCATTGCGGTCGTCGGAAATCCTATTTATGAAGTTATGCAACATTACCGCGATCTAATTGTTGAAAGCGCGATTTTAAAAACCTTGGGAGTCGAGTCGTCCCAATACTTTCTGGCAACCCTGCACCGTGCGGAAACAGTAGACGATCCGGTCCGTTTACAGCGAGTGATAGCGGCGTTGTTTCGTGTTGTCGACACCTGGCAGCTGCCGCTGATTATCAGTTTGCATCCCAGGACCCGCCATCGCCTGGAAAAATTGGGATTATCGTTGCAGCGCGAGGGGATTATTGTCACCGAACCGTTAGGATTTGGAGATTTTGTAAGGCTGGAGCAAGATGCCCGAATGGTTTTGACTGATAGCGGCACCGCCCAGGAAGAATGTGCCATTCTGCGCGTACCCAGTGCAACCTTGCGTCACGTGACCGAACGTCCGGAGACGTTGGAGTGTGGCAGCAATCTTTTAGCGGGGACGGAGGAATCCGGAATTATCCGGTCGGTTAGCCTGGCTCTATCACCCTCCAGAGCGACCTGGACACCACCCGCGGAATACTTAGTGCCTGACGTTTCCCACATTGTGACCGGTATTTTATTGGGAGAATCCCTATGACTCACCCATTCGTCGCCTCTTTTCCTCAAAGAGCTCGTTTGCTGTTCCTCAAAATTCTTACCTTTGTGGGTTTTGGTCTTTTGCTGGCAGGGGTGTCTGCAACTGAGGATACCCGCCTTGTCATGGTTGCCGGTGGCG
>JAKADI010000028.1:0-8132 GCA_021820675.1 Bacillota bacterium
CGCCTAAGGCAATAACGGTGATGACGCCAGCCAACCGAAATCTCCAGATGGTTTTATGCGAGTACGGTGCGTCTTGTTTTAACAGGTCGTCCCACTGATGTTGCGGTTTAGTCATGGTTTCCCCTCTCAACCCTATGCACTTTTAGTCCTTATCATTATAACAAGAATCGGCCTGGAATTAGGATAAACCGAATTTTGTCTTATAATTAAGGATACGTTACGTCATAAGTAGGAGAGTGGTTACTATCACCCCATCGATATGCGCAATTATCGATATCGGGTCTAATTCCTTACGGCTGATGGTTGCCCGACGCCTTGACCTTGGTACAACCGTTATCCTCGACGAACAGAAGGCGACCCCGCGGTTGGCTCTAGCTAAAGATTCAGAAGGATTCCTCACGTTGGACGGATTTTCGAGATTGATTCAATCCCTGCGGTATTTCCGCGATGTTGCACAAGCCTATGGTGCTGACCCTGTAATCGTACGTGCCACCGCGTCGTTAAGAAATTTGGCGAACCAGCAACAGGTCCTCCAAGAAATTGAGCGCCAAACCGGCTTAACGGCACAGGTTTTATCAGGAGACGACGAAGGCCAAATTGGATTTCTTGCCGTGAGAGACACTATCGTGTTGACCCGAGGATGGACCATTGACGTCGGTGGTGGTAGCACAGAAATTGTAGCGTATGAAAAAGGTCAAATTCGACATCAAGAATCTTTCCCATTTGGCGCGGTTTCTTTATCGGCACTCAACCTATCTTTCAAGGACTTATTAACATGGGTACAAGAACAATATGTCCATGCCAAATGGTTACCGGCCAAAGCCCCCCAGGCGATTGCTTTGGGCGGGAGCGCCCGAGTCATGGCCCGTTCCATCCAGCAAGAACTCGACTACCCATTTCGCCAGATCCATTATTTTCGCGTCCAAACGTCCACAGTCGAAGCGTGGTTGACGAAGCTCGCACTGATGACCCCTGATCAACGGAAAAAATTAGGCTATATACCTAAGGATCGAGTTGACATCATTGTGCCCGGCATTGCCATTGTTTTAGCCTTGTTGAGAACCACCCAGGTGGAAACACTCACCATTAGTGGATATGGCCTACGTAACGGATTGCTATTACAACATATGGGAACACAACAAAAATTCTTCAAGTCCATCGCAATAGATAACGCTTGGCATATGGCACTTAGAAATGAATGGCCCCCGGATTTAGCGATGGGACTCCAAAAGCAAGTTGCAACCTTAGGGAAGGAATTACGAAGCCTTCTTGGATTGTCAGACCGAGCTTTGGAGCTTGTTCAGTGTGCTGCCTTACTGCGTCATAGCGGACGGAATATCAACATGTATCACTGGGACCACCATACGTTTTATCAAACCTTGGCAGCTCCTTTAACGGGACTTACCCATGATGAATGGGTATCAGTGGCACTCATCGCATCATACCGGTCAGCCAAACGTCTTCAGAAATTTTGGAGCCCATATTCCAGTATCGTCAATCGCCAGCAACTGGTAGTTATCCGGCAACTCGGCGTATTATTGCGATTGGCGGAAATTTTTTCCCCGCCTGTCATGAACGGAGTAGAGCGCCTTGATTTGCAGTACAGTAATAAACAACTTAAGATCACTGTTTCGGGCACAGGTATTTCCAGTCCTCCCAAAGAATTGGAAGACTTAGCCAAGGACATGAAAAAAAGTTGGCAAGTGAAACTGATTGTGCCAGGATTACTGAATTGACCAAAACAAGGAGTGTCTTATCGTGGAAGAACACTATACCCGCCCGTCAGGGCGCTTAATCGTTGTCGAGGGCACAGATGGATCCGGAAAGAGCACAGCGATAGAACTATTGGGTAATTGGCTAAAAACACAAGGCTATCCTGTCTACCGAACCGCGTGGAATAGCTCCCCTTTAATTAAACCTCTTACCCGACATGCTAAGAAACAACAATGGCTCAACCCGGCAGCATATAGTCTGCTTCATGCCAGTGATTTCTTTGATCGATTAAATCGGTTGATTAAGCCGCGACTACATTCTGGTTTTCTCGTCCTGGCCGATCGGTGGGTATATACGGCTTGGGTCCGAGATCATGTGAGAGGACTCGATTTAGAGTGGATTAAATCCCTTTATCGCGATGTACCCCAACCTGATTTGGCCATATACTTTTCGACACCTCCTGATGTTGCTGTGGATCGTCTAAAACACGCTTCTCGTAAACTTAAGTATTATGAAAGCGGGCAAGATATCAGTGGCTTGCGCGATCGGTGGAATAGTTTTCTGTGGCTTCAAGAACAAATGCGAGAATCGTATTTAGCACTGGCCGAACAGGGATATTTGCAAGTATTAGATGCCACCTTGCCCATTGCCGAACAACAAAAAATTTTACGGAACCAGTTGGCTCCTATTATTAGAGATGTCCCCTTACTGTCGCAATTCCTTGACAATGCCCATTCCTAGTTGCCGAAGAGGCGATGTTTCCGATTTTACGGATGTTTCCGATTTTACGAAGGGAGGATTCCACCCGTGCCGACGCCTGTTCGCACGCTACAAGCATGGTCCTACTTACAGTCCTATTATGATGGGCTTTACGTGGGAATTGATGGTTTGGAAGGGTCTGGACGCAGTACCGTCGCTGCGTCTTTGCAAAACAAGCTGCAATCAGCGGGTTATCCCGCTAAAATTATTTCGCCCTTTCCTAACACGAAAACTCATAAATATATCTCCGAAATCAAGCATGACCGCCGACTTGGTATAAAAAGTCGCCACTTGCTCTATGCAAGTCTCTTCGCTATAGTCACCGAGCACATCATCTTACCTCATTTGGCTGCCGGCTATATTATATTGTCTGACCGTTCATGGCTCAGTCTGTACGCCCGCGCCGTTGCCCAGGGTCTAGACGAACAATGGGTGCGCACCTCCCTGGGTTTTGCGTTAATGCCGGATATCATTATCGAACCGCAGTCAGACCCCATAACGGCCTTACGACGCAAGCTGATAATGTCCGAAGCCCTCGATCCCTTAGAGTCCGGGTCCGACAATGAAACCTTAGAAGGTTTTATCGACTTCCAATCCCGAATGGGCCAAATCCTCCATGATATCAAGCCCAAGACCAGTTGGCACGTGATCAACATCGCTAACCCTGATGCTCTCAATCACCTTGTGTCAACCATCATTGGGCAAATGGAAGGGAGAGACGTTTCATCTTAATCCACACGGATCATTTAATGCATCGATATGCTGTCGACCGGCCTCACGCTATCCATGTCGCACGTCTATCTTTAAAATTGTCTGAACCTCTTATGGATCTCGGATCCTTCCCTTCCGATAGCCTAGGGCGCGAGTGTCTGGAAACCGCTGCATTGCTTCACGATATTGGATATTTTATCAACCCAAAGGGACACCACCGCCATAGTTGTTACATCATCCGGCACGCCCAAGAAACCCGGGATTGGGGAGAATCCACCCGGTCTTGCGTCGCGCTTTTGGCTTATTTTCACCGGAAGTCCTTCAACCCGCAAAAATTTGGTGAATTTAGCAAGAACACCACGTGGCTGACGATGGCTGCCATATTGCGCATTGCGGACGGGTTGGACCGGGGCCATTGCCAACAGGTCGAAATCAGACAGATTGACGTCACTCCGAATACGGTAGAATTGTTTGTCCGAGGACTGCAAAACGAGCCTTTGGGACATTTGATGCAAATCAAGGCCCAAGGCTTCGATGCAATATTTCATCGTCAGTTACTGATTTTGAGAGAGTAGGCCAACCTCTTTCAAGGTCAGCCTATCAGTGAGTTGCGCCAAAATGGAAATCATGCCCGCTACCACGAGGAACAACGGTGTCGCCCTGGGGTGCCCGAGTCTTGTCAGGAAAAGAGCCCCCAAGAGTGCTCTTTAAATGAACAACCGCTTTCGCCCCTTGACAGTTTGAGACCTTTCGGATGACCACCCTCAGCGATTCTCTCGACCCCTTCGAAGTCAGCGGATTATCGTAGCCAGAACGCCTCTCCATCCTCTCGCCGAACTCTCGTGGCACTGCAGAGTTAGACCTTGGGAATCCGGCGCGCCACATTATCTTTTTCCGCGGCTTGGATAACGGCTTTTGCCATACGTTCCGAAACTTCTCGATTAAACACACTGGGAATGATGTATTCAGGCCCCAATTCCTCGTCCTTCACAACCGAAGCCAGAGCATGCGCTGCGGCAACCTTCATGCCGACTGTAACCCGCATAGCTCTAGCATCGAGAACACCGCGAAAGAGTCCGGGGAAACATAGGACGTTATTGATTTGATTGGGATAATCGGAACGACCGGTCGCCACAACCTTGGCATATAGCTGGGCTACTTCGGGTTCCATTTCGGGGATCGGATTCGCCATGAGGAACAAAATGGCCTTTTCCGCCATACCTTGAATATCTTCGGGCCGTAAGAGATTGCCGGAGGAAACCCCAATAAACACATCGGCATCAATCAAGAGCTCCTTTAGAGTCCCTTGGCGCCGGTAGGGGTTGGTCATCGCAGCCAACTGTTCCCACTGGGGGTGTCCCGGATAGGATTGTCCCGCCACAATCACTCCCATGCGATCATACCCCACGATATCCTGAACCCCCATGTGAAGAAGCAGTTCAGCCGTCGCAGTGCCTGCTGCACCAATTCCGGCGATAACGATGCGCATAGATTCCAAGGACTTACCGACCACTTTAGCCGCATTAATCAAACCAGCTAAGATCACCACGGCCGTGCCATGTTGGTCGTCGTGAAATACCGGAATGTCCAGACGCTCACTCAGACGTTGTTCGATTTCGAAACAACGCGGAGCGGCAATATCCTCCAGGTTCACACCGCCGAACCCCGGCGCAATACGAACTACCGTCTCGACGATTTCGTCGACATCCTGCGTATCCAGACACAGCGGAACAGCATCAACATTAGCCAACCACTTAAATAAGACCGCCTTGCCCTCCATTACCGGCAAAGCCGCCTTGGGTCCACGGTTCCCTAAGCCTAAAATTGCCGAACCGTCGGACACAATGGCGACCGTATTGCGTTTCATTGTTAATTGGAATGCCTTGGCTGGATCGTCAGCAATAGCCTCCACAACTCTGGCCACCCCAGGGGTGTACACATGGGACAAATCCGCACGCGTTTTAATGTGCACACGGGGACGCATTTCAATTTTTCCACCTAAGTGCATTAAGAATGTGCGGTCTGAGACATTTTCGACACTAACACCTTCAAGCCCTGAGAACTTAGCCACCAATGTCTGCAACTGCTCAGCAGTCGCCATCAACACCGTCAAATCTCGGATGGTTTTTTGATCCTCCGCCCGCACCAGGTCCCAAGCGATAATGTCGCCACCCAATTCATCAACCAATTGCACAATTTCTCGAAAAGGCAGCCCATCACGCTGCATTTCTAATCGAATAATATATTGAACCCCATTCTGTACCAAGCGCCTCGTCATCCTTTCCACCCCGGATATCAATCAAGCACATTCATAATACCGTAATACGTTATACCGTAATACCATCCGCTCTGATTGACAATGAGCTATTTTCTAACAATTTATTATATCGTCATCAGCCAAGAAGGGTCTCGAAAATTTGACTAAACTCACGATTTTGCATGAAGATTTTATCTCATCGGTACTAATCGCAGTTTTAGCAATGCTTTAGGCCCTGTATAATGCAACATGTGTAGCTTCATGATTAGGGGGAGGATTTTTATTTCGATCCAACTTGAACCAATGTATGATGAGGCCCTTCTCATTATGCAAGCAAAGAGCGGCAAGGAAGATGCGGTCGTGCAGTTAATGACGCGCTACGCTTCCCTTATCAAAGCAACAGCTGGTCGATACTTTCTTCCCGGCGCCGAACACGATGACGTTATTCAAGAAGGATGGATCGGGTTTTGGAGCGCCATTCAACATTTTGATAATAGGCGACATGGATATTTTGCTGGGTTTGCCAAGCTATGTGTCAGCCGGCAAATTGTTTCGGCGGTTGTCCGGGCCACCCGAGCTAAACATCAAATCCTCAACTCGGCATGGTCGCTGGATCAACCCGGACGCGATGGTACTCATGACGGGTTCTGGATGGACATGCTCCCAGGCAATCATGAGCCTTCCCCCGAAATTTTCATCGCCGATCGGGAGGCATCGTTGCAACTAATTCACAAACTGAAATGCGAATTGACCCCCCTTGAGCGCAAGGTCTTTGAAGCCAGGCGCCACGGTAAAAGCTATGAAGAGATTAGCCGCACTGTTAACCGCCCCCGCAAAACCATTGACAATGCCTTACAGCGCATCCGACGCAAATTAAAGAAAACCCGCCAGGACATTTAGCCCTGCGGGTTATGATCCTATCTAGATGATATCTTCTGTGACCTTTCCGCATAAACGGCCTGATGTGCACTTGCCGGAACGACTTGCAACACCAAGTAGCTGATATCGGCAAACAGGAGCATGAGAGTCGCAATATGCAAAAGATAAGGGCCCGTCGCCACATGGCTTAACGCCAGATTGGCACCCGTAATAATTTGCGCGAAAACTGCGAGCAAGAGCCACATGGCTCCCTTGTACAGATCAGGCCGGGACTGTCGATACTTCGTCAAATTCCATAGCAACAAGCCGACTATAATCGCTAAGCCCACAGCCGCCAACCGGTGAATAAAGTCCAGACCGACACGTCCCGAAAATCCAGGAAATAACTTCCCATCACATAGTGGCCACGTCGGACAGGCAACGCCAGCATCGCGAAAGGCTACATATGAACCCCAATATATGGCAATATACGTGTAAATCCACGTTGCCCAGACCCAACGCTTGGTACTAAGCGGTGTATTTTTACGAAATGATATCCCGGACTTATGCTGAGCCGATTCGGCTCCCAATTGATACAAGAAAACCGTCAATAGTGCGACCCCAACCATCGCCAATAAACCAAATCCTAAATGTAGGGCTAAAATTGCCGGGGGATTCACAAACACTACGGCTAAAGCCCCCAAAATCGATTGCACCACAATAAACCCCATACCCACCCAAGAGAGTATGCGAACTTCAATAAATTGTCGAAAGCGTATCAATGCCCAAATCATATAAATGGTAGCCAATAAGGCGAATCCCGCCACCAACATACGGTGTGCGAACTCGATAATGATATGAATATTATTAAAGTGGGGAATCACGCGGCCATGACATAATGGCCAATCCGGTCCACATCCCAATGCTGAATTCGTCTGGGTGTCCAAGAAACCCACAAAATTAATAATATACATCCCTATCGTGGCGATAATGCCTGTCCACTTTAGCGCCTTAGACGGTGGGGTAAACGAATAACCCTTTGTGTTCATTGGTGCTCTCCGCCCTTTACTAACAGTCCCGCGTTTGTGCTATGACCCACGTCACAGCCTCGTTGCCAGTCTACCACAAAAGTTTTCCAAGGTGACCGGTAATTCTCCCCCACTGACGGCCTAAATGGGTATAGCGGTGATCTTAACCATTATAGGTTATAATATACGACTGATTGACCAGCCACTTTTACAGCTAGAGGAGATGCCTGCTTGACTATAGAACTTGACCGCCAACGGACAGCAATCATGTTCATCGATATGCAACACTCCATTGCAGGCCATGAGCGGTTTCATGCAACTACTGATGCGTGTCAACGTCTTTTAGATATGGGGCGCCATGATCACCTGCCTATCATTTTTGTGCACGTTCGACCTTATGAACATACAAAGCGGGCGATGCGCGGCGAGTCGGATGTGCTCTTGACGCGCTCCACCAGCTCGATACCGACCGACGCTAAAGCCTACGATATTATTGATGCGCTGCCAGTATTACCCGAAGATCATCTCGTGACCAAGCATGTTCGCAGCGCATTTGTCGGAACCGAATTAGATCACCTCCTACGAGCCTTAGATGTCAACACAATTGTCATTGCCGGGATTGCCACCAATATTGGTGTGGAGAGTACTGTCCGTGTAGGGGCTGATTTGGGATATAATTTCGTGGTTGCCAAAGATGCGTGTGCAGCACTAAGCACCGAAGCACATGACGCCGCTCTGAAATACTCCTTGCCGTTCTTTGCGCGTATTGCCACCCTTGATCAACTGGCATTCACGTCTGATCGGGA
>JAKADI010000028.1:8142-9552 GCA_021820675.1 Bacillota bacterium
GATCAATTCTAAAGACACGCCGCCAGGACGGCGCGTCATGATGGACCGGACCATAAAGGTACCGATGGCTTCATTTAAAAATGTTTGGCCCAATTTGGCGCAGAATCGCATCCATGGCGTGAGGGTTCGCCATAGTCCCCGCATTAAACGCCTTTTCTGGCGGGATCCCCGCCAATAGACGTTTCAAGGGAATCTCCATTTTCTTGCCATTAAGCGTTTTGGGCACTTCCGGTATCGGAACGATTTTATCGGGTACGTGGCGCGGTGATAGCGCTTGACGCAGGCGCTCCCTCAATTCTTCTTCCCATGGGGAATCCCACGTGGCAAAAGGTCGAGTGACCACAAAGAGCACCAACCGATCCGGGTGTTCCGTGGTGCTTAGATCGACAATAATACTGTCCGCCACGCGGGAATCCTCTTCGACCACACGGTAAAACTCACTCGTCCCCATCCGCACGCCCCCGCGATTAATGGTGGCATCCGAACGTCCAGAAATGATGACACTGCCATCGTCATGGATCCGTATCCAGTCGCCGTGACGCCAAACATTCGGATAGGTATCAAAATAGCTGGCACGATAACGCGCTTTCGCATCATCACCATAAAAGTACAGCGGCATCGAGGGAATCGGCTCGGTTAATACCAATTCCCCGACTTCGTTAATCACCGGACGCCCCTGAACATCATACGCTTCCACTTTTGACCCCAAATAACGACACGCGATTTCTCCGCTCCGGACGGGAAGAGTCGGTACGCCTCCCACCAGGGCACTACACACATCGGTCCCGCCGCTTACAGATGTTAACCAGATCTTGGGGGACACTTGCGCATAGACCCATTCAAAGCTTTCGGGGCTCAGCGGCGACCCCGTCGATCCCATCGCGCGCATTGCCGACAAATGATGTTGCTGCGGTATAATACCCGACTTCTGGCACAGGGTTAAATAGGCGGCGCTGGTTCCAAAAAATGTTACTTCAACGTCTTCAGCCAACGACCACAGCACATGGCCGTCCGGATAGTTGGGGCTCCCGTCATATAAGACAATGGGGGTTCCCCTCAACAAACCCGAGACCAGAATATTCCACATCATCCATCCCGTCGTGGTAAACCACAAAAAACGGTCGTCGCGCCGGAGGTCCAAATGGAAAGTCAGGGCCATCAAATGAGACAACAAAATTCCTCCATGCCCTTGGACAATCGCTTTCGGCAGCCCGGTCGTTCCCGACGAATATAAAATCCACAAGGGATGCTCGAAAGCCACGGGCAGAAACTCCAGCGGTTGGGTCGAATCGAGAGTCTGATAATTCAGCAGGTGTTCCGGATTCGCGTCGGGATGAAGATAGGGCACTAATATGGTCGCCGCCAGCGTCGGCAAATTCGCTCGCAGTTTCTCCACAGTCTCCATGCGGT
>JAKADI010000029.1 GCA_021820675.1 Bacillota bacterium
TGTTAAGAAGTTAGGAATTGTCGGGGCTGGGACGATGGGGTCGGGTATCGCGCAATTGGCTGCGATGAACAATATTCAAGTTCTTTTATATGATAGCCAAATTGGGGTGGTCAAAAATTGCATGCTTAAAATACGCGATCGGTTGGTCAGGGCTGCTGAACGAGGACAAGTTGGCGAGGATCAGATAAATCAGGCGATTGGACGCATACACGAAAGTTCGTTGGATGACTTTGCGGGTGTTGACGTTGTCATCGAGGCCGTGGTTGAGAGGATGGATGTGAAAAAGTCTGTATTTGGTAGGTTAAGCGAAACGACCCGGCCAGGCACAATGTTGGCCAGTAATACCTCTTCGTTTTCGATTACGGAGTTGGCAAGTGTCACAGCACATCCTGAATCTGTCATCGGAATGCATTTCTTTAACCCTGCTCCCATCATGAAACTGGTCGAAATTGTACGGGGAGAAGATACCGCGGAAGGCACCGTCCTACATGCGCGGGAATTGGCAGGTCTGATGCACAAGGACACTATCGTCGTGCAGAAAGACACGCCGGGATTTGTTGTCAACCGTGTTCTCATGCCCTTATTCATAGAAGCTATGCGAATCTTAGAGGAAGGTGTGGCCAGCCGAGACGATATCGATAAGGCGGTCAAGCTGGGACTGAATCATCCGATGGGACCGTTGACTTTAGCAGATTTTACGGGCCTGGACGTGGATTTGGAGGTTATGGACTATCTCTATGATGAGTTTCACGATGGCCGATTTGCGGCTCCACAAGTCTTGCGGCGCCTGGTCCGCGCTGGACATGTGGGCAAGAAGAGCGGGCGGGGATTTTATCAGTATTCGAGGCAGGAACGGTAAAACGCGAACTCACGGGAAGCGAACGGCGCGGAAGAACCCCGCGCCTCTGATGAGTCTGAGTAGTATTCAGAAGAGTATTGAGTCCGGCGGAATAACGCCGCGTCTGTTGCCGGTTCCATACCGGGAATAATGAAATGTGGCTCGTGATGTGTTGTCTGACAAATTGAGGAAGGGGATGATATTAAGTGCAACCTGACTGGGATGCTCTAATTGACCAAGGTTGGATACATGCGAACGATGCAGGACGTCTCATTGGATACTTTACGAAAATTCATGACGAGTATCCTACCTCAGCGCGGGTTAAATTTGAACTGGCGAATGCTTTGGATTATTGCGGCCAGGAGATGCAGGCAATTCCCTTATACCAAGAGGCGATTCACATGGGTGGACTGTCGTCAGACTATGAGGCCTATGCGTTGCTCCAATTAGGTAGCTCACTGCGGAACGTCGGTCGCGTTCCTGAGGCCCTGGCGATACTCGGTCAAGCCCAACGGGAATTTCCGCACCTTTGGTCGGTGAGCCTATTTCAGGCCCTGGCACTGCATAGTAGCGGGCGTGATGCCGACGCATTAAAGACAGTTATGCTCGCAACACTAAAATATGGTGAATCATCAGATCTTGAGCGATATCGCAGAGCTCTTGCTAATTATATTGGGGATATTGAATAGGAATGGTCGCTGCCCCAGAAATCGGACTAAAGGTGGCTTCACGCACGATGAACGGCGTTTCCTATGGCTTAGAGTCGGCATGAACCAATAAATCATTGACTCTTTGCCCTGTCAGCTATTGGCAACGCTTTGCAGTTGCCCTGGAACAGAGTACTTTGGACATGAGGGCGAAAAGGTCATCGAAAGAGGGTTGCAAACCGAAAACAGCCTTGCTATAATAATCAAGCGTGATGCGGAAGTAGCTCAGTGGTAGAGCATTGCCTTGCCAAGGCAAGGGTCGCGGGTTCAAATCCCGTCTTCCGCTCCATTTGCCGCCTTAGAAATAAGGCGACGTAGCCAAGTGGTAAGGCAGGGGTCTGCAAAACCCCTATGCCCCGGTTCGAATCCGGGCGTCGCCTCCAGTCGATGTGGGTGGTTAGCTCAGTTGGTTAGAGCGCTCGCTTGACATGCGAGAGGTTCACAGGTTCGAGTCCTGTACCGCCCACCAAAAAATTTGAAGCCCCGTGAGCATATATATAATATGTGTGTGGGCTTTTTGTATTTTCTATTCTAAAGTACCCTACATCAACAATTGCGATGATTTAAGCCCGTCCCGAGGGCCAAGGTTTCCGAGCAATCTAATAAAGAGTATGACGAACGAGCAGTGAATGCGATGCCTACAAAATTCGCCATGTGTTCTTGTCGAGAGGTTGACGTGAAAGGGTGGTTTTGTGTTTCTCAAAAACATTCAAGTAGTGGATTGGCCTGACAACACGTCCGACTACCCCTTTAACCTATCGGCTTTACAGGGATTGGAAGAAATTCAGTTCGATAAAGCCATTACGTATTTTGTTGGGGAAAACGGTTCGGGAAAGTCCTCGGTCCTGGAGGCCATCGCAGTATCTGCCGGATTCAACTCCGAAGGTGGCAGTCGCCATAATGTGTTTTCTACCGTGGATACCGGGCCATCCCTTGCTGATCACTTCCATTTATCGTGGTGGCCCAAGGTGACCAATGGATTTTTCTTGCGAGCTGAAAGTTTCTTTAACTTTTCCACCTACATTGATAATATTGCTAGGGATAGCCCGGAGGAATCTAGAGTATATGCCAGCTATGGCGGTCGATCTCTTCATCAGCAATCTCACGGCGAATCTTTTCTATCCCTATTTACCCACCGATTTCGCCATAAGAACAAGGCGCTTTATCTCCTGGATGAGCCTGAGGCTGCTTTGACACCAATGCGGCAGTTAGCCCTTTTGCGCATTCTATGGGACCATGAGCAATCGGGCCGATCCCAATTCATTATGGCTACACATTCTCCGATTCTCTTAGCCTACCCTGGAGCAGATATTCTCTCTTTTGATAGCTCACCGCTTCGTTCTGTCTCTTACGAGCAGACTGATCACTACATTATCACCAAGGAATTTCTTCTACATCGCGATCGTATGCTCCAAGAGTTGTTTAAATCCTAATACTTCCAAAGGGTTTGGTGACCCACTTCTTTCCCGAAACCCCATCCTCCATGGCATGCCTGCGCCACACATCCCAGTCTATGGGATTCAAGGGCTTGTGCCCTGGGATAGTATCTGGAAGACGCGGCATTCGAATTGCTTGGATTATGGCTTACTCTATTGCCTAATCTGCAAAGTCGTGTGAGGGCAAGGATTCGGAGACGGAAGTGGCCGGCAATTACTCTACCTCTATACTACGCTCCCGCCATTTGAGGTTTATCAAATTGCCGTGAAAACTCCATAAGTGCTAAAAGACCTCTGCCTGGAGAATAGGGTGTAAAAACCTGGAATATACTAAGACAAGAAAAACGCGGTTGGGTGGGGATCGATGATGCGTTGGAAGATAGGGTGCTATAGTGGTGTTCCGCAAGTCAATCTTCACGATGTCCAGATAATAGTGGAGACTTACCGGCATGATGGGATGTATTGGGCCGAGTGTGAAATCTCTGATGACGTTGTCTTCTCAATGATTTTCCCATTCGCGCGCGCCCTTGCGAGTTTTTTGGAAGACCATCGTGAATTGTGGTTAGGCCGTATTCTTCGACAGCAGTTTCATTATCTATCGGCAGGGGAACGATTATGGGTTCTAGGCCGTGCGCTGCAAATTTTGAGTCGGGGGGAAACCAATCAAGACACGGAACGCATCGACCGGATGACGATCACCCTCATGTTGTTCATGAGCGAACATCATACCGTCATTGTTGAAGGTGTTCAGGATTTTCTATTGCCAGATGTTCGAGAGGAGTTACTTTCAGTTTTAGGACAAGCGGCTGACGATTACTTCTTGGAACATGAGCATCGGGAATACATACAATTTTTACGTGTGTTTAGCGAGCGTCAACACTCGCGTGCAGCAGCGGTGCATATTCGCTATGGCGACCTAGTGATGACAGATGACAAAGGAGAGCTGGTTGGCCAGGAGTTAATTGAATGTCTGCGCGACGGCTTACCTCCTGACAATGACGATAAGGAATTGCAAGATGAACTCCTCGTGAGTGCTCTTGTGACCTTAGCTCCATCCCAAATCGTGCTGCATGGTAATTTTCCGCATGCCTTCGGCCATATGCTCCGCGATATATTTCCTGGACGTGTGTTATCAAATGTGCCGTAAACTCCGTAGCTTTGGCGGTTTGGAGAGAGGGATTTCATGTGCTGCCTGTTAGGCAAAATTTGGATTAGGTGAATATCCTGACCGTAGAGCCGAACCAAGACCCCGATGCGAATTTTGGAGATTGCCAATCCGTTGGCCATGAGCGTCAAATATGCTAAACTCAAATAGATGAAACACTGAGGTGTGAACAGATATCAGACGTCTGGGCTTGGTGAACATCTCTCCTTGAACTATTGGGAGCAAGATTTTGGCAGCGCGAAACGATGAAACGGGTTTGTGATGCTACAGGGTGAGGCAAGCACCAGAGATGAGAAAACGTCAATCCAACGATTATCATGATGAAGAGAAGATGATTTTCGCATTCTCTGCAGAGAATGAGGTCCACTTAGGCTGAAAGACCTCTGAGTAACGCGGAAATTTAACCAACTCGGAGTGTCTAACGTCAAGAAGTTAGCGGTGCGGCCGATATCTCGCGAAAAGAGGGCAATTGTGAATTGCCAATGGCGGTGGAACCGCGGAAAAATTTTCCGTCCCCATGATTGGGGGACGGTTTTTTGAATTTGCAACAAGGAAAGGGCGGAATGCGTCATGAAAGATTTAAGTTTTGAGGTTTGTGGTCAAGTGTTGGTTAAAGAGGAGGGTGTTAGACCGATCGACTTTCAGGACGCCATGCCGGATGACGCTTTGGCTGCGTGGATAGATGGGGATGTGATTGACCTTAAGCGACCGTTGCCCCATGGAGGACGCTTGCAATGGCTCAGTTTTGCGGACCATAGTGGACAATTGGTCTTTCGTCATTCCAGTGCCCATTTATTGGCTCAAGCCGTGAAACGGATCTGGCCTGAAGCCAAATTGGGAACAGGACCGGCTTTGGAGGACGGCTTTTATTATGATATTTGGTTGCCGTATCCACTCAAAGAAGACGATTTAGCGAAAGCCGAAGAGATGATGCGGACCATTGTCCGAGAGAATTTGAACATCGAACGCTTAGAACTGTCGCGAGAGGATGCCTTGGCGTTATTTCAAGACCGCCAGGAGGATTTTAAGTTAGACATTATTCGACGCATTCCCGAAGGGACTACGATTTCCGCCTATCAACAAGGAGAGTTTGTCGATTTGTGTTCTGGCCCTCATCTGCCTAGAACCGGGATAATTCAAGCGGTCAAACTAACCAATGTCTCGGGCGCTTATTGGCGTGGCAATGAAAGCAACCCGATGATGACGCGAATTTATGGGACATCTTTTCCGAGTCAAGCTGAGCTTGACGAGCATTTCCGACGGCTGGAAGAAGCAAAGTTGCGGGATCACCGTAGACTTGGTCCGCAACTCGATCTGTTTAGTTTTCGGGACGAGGCTCCGGGTTTTGCCTTTTGGCATCCCAAAGGATATCAATTGTACCGTACTCTTGAAGACTTTTCGCGCCGGTTGCAGATGGATTGGGGTTACGAGGAAGTATCGACCCCGTGGATTTACCGAGTCGGACTATGGCAACGCTCCGGACACTGGAATCACTACCGCGACAACATGTTCTTGATGGAGCGGGAAGACGAGGCATTGGGAGCCAAGCCAATGAACTGTCCCGGTCACGCCTTGTTGTTTAAAGAGTCTTTACACTCGTATCGAGATCTGCCCATTCGCTATGCGGAGTATGGACCATTATCGCGATTTGAACGCTCAGGCACATTGCATGGACTGTTACGGGTCCGAGGCTTTCACCAAGATGATGCCCACTTGTTCGTCCGGGAAGATCAAATCGACCAAGAGATGTTTGCGGTTTTGGATTTGGTGGATATCGTCTATCGCGCTTTTGGCTTATCGTATGAGGTGGTCTTTTCGACGCGTCCTGATGATTTCATGGGATCTTTGGACTTATGGAATAAAGCTGAAAAGGACCTCGAAGCAGTCTTGCACGACCGTGATATCAAGTATCAGATTAATCCCGGTGATGGGGCTTTTTATGGGCCAAAATTGGATATCTCGGCTATCGATTCCCTAGGTCGGCATTGGCAGCTGGCGACGATTCAGTTGGACTTTCAATTACCCGAGAAATTTGACTTGGCTTATATTGATCAAGATGGTAGTACGAAGCGTCCTGTGATGATCCATCGTGCGATTATGGGATCTACCGAACGTTTTGTGGGCATCTTGGTCGAGCATTACGGCGGGGCTTTTCCGTTGTGGTTAGCTCCCGTTCAGGCTATGGTCATTCCTATTACGGACCGGCAGGTAAACTACGCAGATGAAATTGCCGCCACGCTGAAAAGGCGCGGTCTGCGTGTGGAAGTGGATGCGCGTAATCAAACGATGAATTATAAGATTCGCGAGGCCCAAATTCGCAAGATTCCGCGTATGCTGATTGTTGGGGGACGTGATTTGGAAAATCACACGGTTTCAGTGCGTAGCCGCGACAAGGGTGATCTTGGCGCCAAACCCTGGCCGGAATATCTTGAGGAGTTGCTGGAACAGGCTGAAATGCCCTTAGGCTAAGTTGACGGCATATTTGCGGGAGGTTACAATAACTATGTTATATACCGAACAAAGCAGAAGCAAAGGCTTCTCACCCTCCGGTAAGAACCAAAAGGGTTGATGCAAAGGGTTTCTGTTCTTGGGCGGGTCTGCTCGCCCTTTTTGTTTGGATATATTTGGTTAATCTTTCGAAGGAGGGATCAAGGCTATCAAAGATCTCAGGATTAACAATGAGATCCGGGCGCGCGATGTGCGCCTTGTTGGCGATGAAGGAGAACAACTTGGGGTCGTTTCTCTGCGTGAAGCATTGTCGCTAGCCCAAGAGCGGCATCTTGATCTTGTGGAGGTTTCGCCGACAGCGCGTCCTCCGGTTTGTCGGCTCATGGATTACGGCAAATATAAATATGAGCAGGCGAAAAAAGAGCGAGAGTCGCGTAAAAAGCAAAAAGTCGTTAATGTGAAGGAATTAAAAATTCGTCCCAATATTGAAGAACATGACTTTGATGTCAAAGTTCGGAGTGCTCATCGATTTTTGGAAGACGGCGACAAGGTTAAATGCACCATGATGTTTCGGGGACGAGAAATTGTTCATGCAGGATTAGGTCAGGAAACACTTAGTAAACTTGCCGATTTAGTTAAAGATGTGGGTGTCATCGAAAGGCCGCCCCGAGTTGAAGGTCGGAGTATGATTATGATATTAGCACCTAAAAGAGGAGTGTCGTGAGATGCCGAAAATGAAAACCCATCGCGGGGCTGCGAAGCGTTTCAAAGTCACCGGGAATGGCAAGGTCGCTCGGTACCGTGCGGGGAAGAGTCATTTACAAGAGCACAAATCACCAGCTAGAAAACGCCGTCTGCGACAAGATGCGTTGCTGTCGCACGCTGATCGGCACCGCGCGAAGCGGCTTTTGCCTAACGGGCGGTAACATCGGCATATCAAATTTTGGAGGGGTTGCATCATGGCACGTGTCAAGCGCGGTGTGGTCCGTCACCGCCGTCACAAAAAGATTTTAAAAATGGCTCGCGGATATCGAGGCGCACGATCGCGTCATTTTCGTCCAGCGAATGAAGCGGTCATGCATTCTCTGTGGTACGCTTACCAACATCGGCGTAAACGTAAAGGTGATTTCCGACGTTTGTGGATTACCCGAATCAATGCAGCGGCTAGGTTGCATGGATTATCTTATAGTCGTTTTATGAATGGATTACACCGGGCAGGGATTGGATTAGATCGTAAGATTTTAGCCGATATGGCTGTTCGTGATATGGAAAGTTTTAAAGTCTTGGTGGCCAAAGCCAAAGAGCAACTCTAATGGCCCTTATTCAGCCTCTGGACTCGTTGGACAACAAGGTGGTCAAAGTGGTGCGCCGATTGTTGACGAACCGGTCTTTTCGGGAACGCCAGCATCAGGCGGTATTAGAGGGATGCCGTATTCTTCAAGACGTGGTGGATGTTGGGATACCCATCCACCTTGTTTTATATGGTAAGCGTATGATGCAGCTTGAAGCTGGACGCAGTTTGTTAGCGCGTCTACAAATGGCCAGAACCCGGTTGATTTATGTAACAGACAAGGTACTGGATGCATTGTCCGATGTAGAAACCCATCAAGGCGTTTTGGCTGTCATTAATTGGCCTCACATGGCTCAAGGGTGGCCGTTGCCAAGGGGAGTACCGCCCTTCATTGTTATTGCCGATCAGATTCAAGACCCGGGGAACTTGGGCACTTTAATTCGGAGTGCGCAAGCGGCGGGGGCTCATTTGATGGGATTTACGAAAGGAACTGTGGACGTCTACAACCCTAAAACTATGCGGTCTTCTGCAGGAAGTATTTTTAAAATACCCCTGATGCCCCTTTCGGATGGATGGATGGATGAATTGCAGGAACAGCAGATTCGACTCGTGTCGACGATGGTCGCGGAGGGTCAGGATTACACCGAATTTGACTGGGTTCAACCCTTTGCCTTGGTTCTCGGGAATGAAGGAAATGGGGTATCTTCTGAACTGATGGCCAGGGCCCATGGAGTGACGATTCCCATGGTGCCGACGGCTGAATCGATTAATGTGGCAGTGGCAGGGTCCATCTTAGCTTTTCATGCGATGTCGAAGCGGAGGCAGCAGAACGTGCCATTAATTCCGCCGATTATGCTATAATGCAATCAAATTACTGCCAAAGCGATGATCCAGAACGTGTGAACCGAAAACTGCAGTATAGAGAATCCGGATGAGGTGGGAGCCGGAGCTGTTAGTGGTTCAGCATTCGCTGGGGAGTGGACTCTGAAGACAGTAGGAGCCAACGGGTTGTGCCGTTATGCACAAGTGAGATGGCCAAAAGGTTTTGGCCTAATGAAGGTGGTACCGCGGAACGTTCGCCCTTGTGGTGAACGTTTATTTTTGTGGATATGGGAAAGCGCCGCTATAGCAGAGGCTTGTGCACAAGAAAGCAAGAATAAGGCAAATACCGTACATCCACGTACATATCGGGGGGGTAGAGCATGATGGACCAACAATTTGAGGAGTGGAAGAACGAAATCGTCGAACAAGTTCGGGCTGTGCGTTCATCCAGCGACTTGCAAAGTCTTCGTAATCAATGGTTAGGGCGCCGGGGCAAGATCACGGGGGCTATGAAAGGTTTATCGGGTCTAACAATTGATCAACGGCGTATTCAAGGTCAACAACTGAACATATTGCGCGAAGCGGTTCTGCGTCTTTTTAATGAACGACAAGAGCAAATAGAAGTCACCGAAGAGGCAATGCAACTGCGCAACGAACGTTTTGACATGACCTTACCGGGAGTGTTGCCTGGGATTGGGATGCTGCATCCCATTACAAGAATACGTCGTCTTATTGAGGACGTATTCTTGCGCATGGGCTTTTCGTTGGAGTATGGTCCAGAAATTGAAAATGAATGGTATAACTTCGAAGCGCTGAATATCCCCAAGTTTCATCCGGCT
>JAKADI010000030.1 GCA_021820675.1 Bacillota bacterium
CGAAAAGATGGGACAACTGATTGTATTTTGCTTACCCAGGGAGACGGAACGAATGGCAACCCTATTTAGCCAAGAGGACCTGGCCGTTGACGTGATTGGCCGGGTAACCGACGTACCTGAAGTGGTTGTGCGTGCCGGCCGTTCGTTTGTTTTTGACAGGACAGAACTCGACCGAGTTTTTAGGCAAGGGTAGGGGGGTAAAATGGCAGACGAAATGCATGATGAGTGCGGGGTCTTTGGCATTTTCGGCGACAATCAAGCGGCACTAAAGGCTTATTGGGGCACGTTCAGTCTGCAGCACCGGGGGCAGGAAAGTGCGGGACTGGCGGTGTTGAATGATGAAGCGATAAGTGTGCATAAAGATATGGGACTGGTCACGGAGGCGTTGAAGATTGAGCAGGAGGGTGAGCGTCCAGGGAATGCGGCCATCGGCCACGTGCGTTATTCAACAACGGGCGAATCGTCCATCGTTAATGCTCAGCCCTTGCTGATGAAGACACGCTTTGGCCTCTTAGCCCTCGGTCAAAACGGGAACCTGATCAACGCGGCAGATTTGCGGCATCGGCTGGAAAATGAGGGGGCGATTTTTCAGGGGACTACAGACAGTGAAGTGTTGGCGCACTTGATTGCCCGCAGCCATCGGGACTCTTTTTATGATGCGCTGGGCGCCTCCCTTGCTCAACTCGAAGGAGGGTTTGCCTTTACGATTTTAACCCGGGACGCGCTGTACGGGGCTCGTGACGCGCACGGCATCCGTCCTCTAGCATTAGGGCAGACCGAGGA
This sequence comes from Bacillota bacterium, assembly GCA_021820675.1. Classification (GTDB taxonomy): domain Bacteria; phylum Bacillota; class Sulfobacillia; order Sulfobacillales; family Sulfobacillaceae; genus Sulfobacillus. Next base: position 784 of record JAKADI010000030.1, read on the forward strand.
AGGGGCTTATATTTTAGCGTCCGAATCATGCGCTTTCGATGTCATTGGGGCTCATTATCTTCGCGACATAGAACCGGGTGAGTTAATCACGGTGAAAGCTCATATTATTGACACCGACCGTTTTGTGGAAGAGATCGCTCCGCGAGCTCTGTGCAGTTTCGAAATGATTTATTTTGCCCGTCCCGATTCGCATATGGAAGGTCAAAGCACGCACATTGTGCGCCGGAGGCTCGGCGAGATTTTAGCTAGCGAAGCACCAGCCGAGGCCGATGTGATCGTGGGTGTGCCGGATTCCAGTATTCCTGCCGCCATGGGCTATGCCCATGCGGCCCACTTGCCGTTTGACCTGGGATTGGTAAAAAACCGATACGTGGCGCGGACCTTTATTGCGCCCAACCAAGCGTTGCGGGAGTCAGGCGTTCAGCTCAAGTTGTCTGCCGTGAGGGAAGTGGTGGAAGGCAAACGCATTGTGCTTGTTGACGACAGCTTAATCCGTGGTACCACCTCCCGGCATCTTGTCCAAATGCTCAGGCATGCCGGGGCTACCGAGGTGCATATGCGCATCGCTTCACCGCCTTATACCGAACCTTGTTATTATGGCATTGATACGTCACGAGCTACAGAATTGGCTGCACGGAATATGAGTGTGGAGCAAATCCGGAAGATGGTGGGAGCTGACTCGCTGGCTTATTTGTCGATAGACGGCTTGCGCCAGGGACTATCCCCACAAGGTCTGTCCCAACAAGGAGGATGGTGTATGGCCTGTTTTGGAGCAGGCTATCCTGTTGCTTTGCACAATGAACGGATTTCTTCTGTGAGTGTAACGAAAGGCGGCCGATAACCGAATGGACACAGACACACACGACACGAGGAAGCCTCTTCAATATCGCGACGCCGGGGTGGATATTGAACAGGGCAATGAAGCGGTCAGACGCATTCGCCCTTGGGCACAGAAGACGTCACGTCCTGAAGTGCTTGCCGGGGTTGGCGGGTTTGCGGGAGCTTTTCAATTAAAGGACCCGGGAGTTTTACTCGCAGGGGCCGACGGGGTGGGCTCTAAATTGTTTATTGCCCAAGCATTGAATGAACTGGACACTATCGGTGTAGACCTGGTGGCTATGAATGTGAATGACATATTGGCACAAGGGGGAGAGCCTCTATTCTTTCTCGATTATATTGCGATTCACCAAATTATTCCGGAACGTATTGAGCATCTGGTCAAAGGCATCGCAGACGGTTGTCTGGAAGCGCGGTGCGCTTTGTTGGGCGGAGAAACGGCCGAGTTGCCGGATCTTTACGAGCCTGACCATTTTGATTTAGCGGGCTTTTGTGTTGGTAGACAAGCATATGCTGCAGAAAAACCCATGGAAGAAGGGGACGTGCTGTTAGGGTTATCCGCTAGCGGGTTCCACTCTAATGGCTATGCGCTGTTGCGCCGTATTGTCGCACAAAGACAACTGGACTGGAATCAAACTTATCCCGCAACAGACGGGCGTCGTTTGGGACAAGCGTTGTTAACGCCGACTCGAATTTATGTTCAAGCCGTGACGGATCTCTGGAGTATGGTGGCTGTTAAAGCTATGGCGCACATAACCGGGGGTGGGCTGAAGGAGAATGTCCCGCGGACGTTGGCTCCGGGGTTTTCCGCAGTGATTGATAAGGCAGCCTGGCCTACCAGTGCCTTAATGCAGTGGTTTCAAGAGATGGGGCCGGTAGCGGATGAAGAATGGTACCGGACATTTAACGCGGGCATAGGATTCACCGTGGTTGTCTCCCCTGGGGACGTTGTTGCGGCCCAGCAGATCCTTGAACGCCATCAGATTGCGTCTCATGTCATTGGTGACATTGTGCCGGGGTCGGGAGAGGTGGTGTGGGCATGAAATGGGCCGCCTTAGTCGGAGGATACGGAAGCAATTTGGAAGCCATGTTGGAATACGGCAATCCCATGGCTTTGGTTATATCCCACAAAGCCAATGTGCGCGCGCTGGACGTGGCCAAGAAATTTCAGGTGCCGTCGGTGACGTTGCGGCCCCAAGAGTTCGTGACCCGGGAAGCCTACGACCAGGCCCTTTTAGAGCTTTTGCGCGCTGAAGGCATTGAAGCCTTGGCATTGGCCGGATACTTACGCTGGCTGGAATCAAGGGTGGTACGGCAATTCCTGGGGCGGGCCATTAATCTTCACCCCGCACTCTTACCCTCGTTTCCCGGACTTCATGCCATCGAGCAGGCTTTTGATCATGGCGTGTTTTGGACCGGGGTTACTGTTCATTTTGTCGATGACGGTCATGATACAGGACCTGTTATTGCGCAAGCAGCCGTGCCGCGCTATCGCGAAGATACGGTTGAGGATTTGCGCCAACGCATTCAATATCACGAGCATCATCTCTATCCCCGGATCGTGGAGGCGATTGACCAGGGGCTTGTGGTGCTAGAGGGATCCCACGTTATTTGGAAGGAGTCAAAGTCATGGATCAATGGGCAGTATTAAGCGTGAGTGATAAGACCGGATTAGGGGAATTGGCACAGGGATTTTTGTCGCAGGGAATCAAACTGTTAGCCAGTGGAGGGACCTACCGATTTTTACACGAACGCGGCCTTGAAGTGTCCCCGCTGGAGGATTTAACCGGATTTAGCGAAATCTTGGGCGGACGCGTTAAAACCCTGCACCCGCGAATCTATGGCGGAATTCTCTCCCGCGAAACCGCAGATGACATTCGTGACCGGGAGTCGATTGGCGCTCCACAGATTGTCGCAGTTGTCGTCAACTTGTATCCATTTGAAAATCAATTGCGAAAGGGGGCGAATCAGACCTCTCTCATCGAGGAAATCGATATCGGAGGGGTCGCCCTCATTCGCGCCGCGGCCAAAAACTTTTCCCATGTTTTGGTTCTCGTGGACCCCGAGCAGTATCAGCGTGCACTGAAAAAGCCGGTGACGGAGCTGGCGTGGGAGGATCGGGTGAAATGGGCTCAAGAGGCTTTTCTTCATGTGGCCCATTACGACGCGGTCATCGCCCAAAGCTTTGGGCAGTGGTGCCAACCGCCTCTCAAGCCGGTGAATGAAGATATTTTCGTGCTGTCCGGGCGACAGGGGAGTGCACTCCGCTATGGTGAAAACCCGCATCAGCCTGCGGCCTTTTATGCCGTTCCCGGGCAAGACGGATTTCAAACGGCCACTCGCTATCAAGGCAAGACATTGTCATACAATAATTTGGCGGATGCCGATACGGCATGGCGCTTATCAGCGTCCTTGCCTGCGCCGAATGCTGTCGCCGTGAAGCATCAAACGCCTTGTGGAGTGGGATTAGGTCGTACCCTGGAAGAAGCTTACGTGAAAGCGTATGAGGCCGATCCTGTATCGATTTTCGGCGGCATCGTGGCGTTGAAAGGTACGGTGGATGAGTCTCTAGCAATGCGGCTTAATAGCGTATTCCTCGAGGTTATCATCGCTGAAGCGTACACGGATGCCGCGTTGAAAATTTTAGCCAAAAAGAAAAATGTCCGAGTACTCTCCATGCCGTTTGTCTTGCCGGCTTATGCCGAAGAAATTCGTACGATTACCGGAGGGTTTCTGGTTCAGCAACGTGATCAAATTGCTGTTCCCTGGGAAACCCTGCAACATGTGGGAGGACCCGAAGCGGATCTTCCGCGTTTTAGGCAAGACGTGATTTTAGCATGGACGACAGTGGGCTTTGTCAAGTCGAATGCCATCGTCGTGGCAAAAGATCAAATGACCGTGGGTATTGGGGGTGGCCAAACCAACCGCATTGACGCGGCGCGTCAGGCGCTGGTGCAAGCGAAAGAGAAGGCCCGGGGCGCTGTTTTGGCGTCGGATGCGTTCTTCCCCTTTGGCGATGTTATGGCGGAAGCAGCCGATTATCAGGTCGGACTCGTCATTCAACCGGGAGGGTCAGTTCGCGATGACGAATCGATTGAGGTCGCGAATCGACGGCAGATCCCGCTTTACTTTACCGGAGAACGGCATTTCCGCCATTAAGAAAGGGGACCATTGCGATGCACGAAGAGATCACGCCGTTGCCGTTGTCCCGGATGACGGCTATTTTGGTGGTGGGAAGTGGCGCCAGAGAGCATGCGATCTTGTGGGGAATGGCGCAGAGCGCCCCCCTCGTTCCCATGTATGCGGCACCCGGCAATGCGGGAATAGAGTCCTTAGCCACATGTCTGCCACTGCACTCGCCATCCGAGATTGCGGCATGGGCAAAAGAGCGAGGGTGCCTGTTGGTGGTCATTGGGCCGGAAATGCCGTTGGCTGAAGGACTGGCTGACCGCTTAAGGGAACAAGGCCATGTCGTGGTTGGACCGTCCTCTCAGGCAGCTCAGCTCGAAAGCAGCAAAGTTTTTGCCAAGACCTTTATGGACCGCTATCAAATCCCCACGGCCCAATGGCAGTGGTTTCAAGATTATGACACATTGCGGCACTATCTGATGCGCGAAGAGACTGGGCCATTGGTCATCAAACAGAGTCGGTTGGCCCAGGGCAAAGGCGTTGTGGTGGCCCGTGACCGCCAAGAAGCCCTGGCGACTATCACGGACTGGTCCACAGATATGACGGTTTATGATGACGGTATAATTATGGAAGAATGTCTTCACGGGCGAGAAGTCTCCGTACATGTGCTAACCAATGGCAAGGATTACGTGTGGCTGCCACTGGCCCAGGACTATAAGCGCCTGAGTGCTGATTCGCATAGTCCCAATACCGGGGGCATGGGAGCTTATGCTCCGGTCGATTGGCTCAGTCCCTGGGACCGGCAGATTATCGACGAAAAAATCTTACGGCCCGTCGTTGATGCCATTGCCAAGGAACACATGCTTTACCGGGGGATCTTGTATGTGGGGCTGATGATGACGGCTGAAGGTCCCAAGGTGTTAGAATTCAATGTGCGCCTGGGTGATCCCGAGACCCAGGTTCTTATTCCCATTATGAACATCCCGTGGACAAAATGGTGGTGGGCCCTGGGCCAAGGTCTATTGCTGCAACGCCAACTACCTACTCCCAACCAGGCCGCCGTGGCCGTGGTTATGGCGTCTGACGGCTATCCTAAACGCCCAGTTACCGGTCAATCTATTGATATTCGGCAAGTTCCAGAGAGTCTCATTTTTCATGCAGCGACCGCACACCAAGGCGAACGGCTGATAGCCCAAGGTGGTCGTGTCCTGACAATTGTGGGACTCGGAGACATCCTCAAGACCGCTCGTGAACGGAGTTACCAACAAGTTGGCGCGATTGATTTTCCCCAGAGTCAGCATCGCTCAGATATTGCCGAGAATATTTGAGGAAATGGAGTAATTTTGGTCCCTGCGGGGCACTCTGAACACAAGACAACATCGGTGTTCGGAGGTGTTACGACAAAATTGCGCAAAATGTGGAGCATGGCCATAATGAGTACCTTTCTGACTTTGATACCGGCGGCGTGCGGTTTTACGATGGGGGCGCCCTCTCCCGAACACGGGAGTACAGCATCCAGTAGCCATACACAAGGGTCTTCGGGAGGGTCGTCATCCAGTGGAGGCGGTTCCGGGTCGTCCGGATCATCCTCCGGGGGAACGAGCTCCTCGTCGGGACCGTCCATGGAAATCCAAAAGGCGGTGCGTGACGAGATGGAAACGCCGAAAATGCAAAAGCTCATTGCGGAAACAATCTCGACGAGTCAGTTGCAGCAGGCTTTAATGACGCCGGTGGGACAATCCACTTTGGAACGCGCGCTCATGATGGTGGTGAGTAGTCCGACATTTCAAAAGACATTAGAAATGGACGTGACCAAGTCCCTAAGTTCTCCTCAAATTATGACGATGATAGACGCATCCGTTAAGGCCAGTTTGATGAAGTTGGCATCATCATCCACCAGCGGCAAGTCCAGCTCATCCGGGTCCTCATCCTCCAGCTCATCTTCCGGAGGGGGATCGAGTTCCGGGTCCAGCGGGGGATCGGGAAGTTCGGGCGGCGGATCGTCGAGTGGAGGAAAGTCCGGGTCTGGGGGCGGCTAGGTTTCCACCATCCAGGCGTAATTCCGCCTCCAGGGGCTTGGCGGGTTAACTGTCCATGATGCCCCTGGCATGGCGGTTTCTGTCTGAGCTTAGTGAACTGTCCAGTAGTTAGGCGACTCCACGTCGGTAACCGGATTAAAGTGAGTGTTAATGCCTTGCAGGTAAGAAGCGTGCTCGGCAAATGTCGGAATCCATGGCAGCCAGATCACCGGGAGATTCGTTGCGGCATAGTGCTGATAGGCGTTCATCCGCGATTGAATTTGCTGAGGTGTACCGGGCTGATACGTCTCTTGAACCAAATGGTTCATAACCTGACTGCTGTAACTTCCGTAATTAGCGGCGGCGTTGGTACTGAATAATCCGCCTCCCGTGGGAAAATAGTCGGGGACATAGGTCCAACCTTGCCCCCAGTTGACTAACTGCCAATGAGACGCGCCCTGGGGGGTCGCCGTGGCAATTAAGGTATTAAAGGGCTGTGATACGAGATTCACAATGATACCTTCTTGAGCCAAGTCATTTTTAATCAATTCCATCTCGTGGGCAACGGTGTTGCTTCCGCTGACATAATCGGCGGTGAATTGCAATTTTTGGTTGCCTCGCGTCATGATGCCGTGGACTGGCTTCCAACCGTGACTTTCCAACAGTTTCTTGCCAGCTGCGGGATCAAAGGGGTAATGATTATGGAGGCGGGCGTCAAAAAATGCTGTCGTTGGCTTTGAGGGGATCGGACTATACTCAACGACTCCCTCATGGTACAGGACCCTGATGATGCCCGGCTGATCAATGCCCATTTGGAAGGCTTGACGGATGTATAATTGGCTGAAAAGCTGTCCTGAGCCTCCGGGCGCCTTGGAGCTCAAATTGGGCAAGAGGTAATTGAACCCGAACGGATACTGGATAGCCATAACGTCTTGCGTTAACTGATTGCGCGAATTCCACAAAGAGGGCGGAAGATACCCGACGGTTAAACTGCCTGTTTTGAGACCCCCGAATACGGAGGCGGGCGACGCTTCGTACATGTAAACGAGTTTGGAAATGCTTGCCCTATGTCCGTCGTATCGCGGATTGGGAACAAACGTCCAATACTGATTGTTGGTTTTCGATGCCGATGCCGAAAACTTGAAAGGTCCGTCGACGACCTGGTAATAAGGGGCCGCGGGTTTATTGGCGACGGACTGGATAAATTGTAGTTCCCGGGTCGTATTCTTGTGAAGGTCCCATACCGAGCGCGGTACCACTTCAATCTGCCCCAACCCGTTGTGGAGGAACCATTGCGGATTGGAAGGCTGATTCAAGGTGATGACCACGGTGTCCGATCCTCTGGCTTTTACGCTCCGCCACCGACTGGGGGTTCCCCCGATACCGGCACCGCCGTATTGCCACGGCGGCGTTTGATTCTTTGCTCCAGACGCGGCCAGCATCAAATCGATGGTAAAGACGGCGTCTTGCGCAGTGACCGGCTGGCCATTGGACCAATGCCATTTAGGATTGAGTGTGATCGTGTACACGGTTGCATTATTATTCCATTTCACCTGTGAGGCCAGGGACCGTTTGTAATTTATCGTATCCTTGTGCGAGACGTCGAGTAATGGCTTATACATCAAGTAATTCATTTGTCCATTGATGCTCGAAAAAGCCTGGGTGGATTCCAGAGGGAACCACCAATTGGGGCTGACTTGGACTGGCAAGGCGACGGTTACATCTTTTGATCCCGAAGCCGCGCCTCTGTGGGCAGCGGATGACTGTCCGCATCCCGCTAACAACAAAACAGGAATCATGACAGACGTTGACAGTCGGGCAAGTGTTGATTTGTGCATGCGAATTCTGTTCCTCCTACGTGTGGAACTCTTAAAAATCAGATGGTCAGGGCGGTCCGTCCACAACAACAGATACCTTAACGCATCAATCAACGGACGTCGAGGAGTAAATTAACGATAATATATTCAAAAACCATGCAAAAACATAAAATGACATCAGTTTACGACAATTTTCGAATAAAAATGCCCTCTTTCCTTTGTGGATCAATCCGCTATAGTGTACTTAAGTCGGATTATTCTCTGAGGTGAGTGATGAATCTTAAATTGAAAACACCGGAAACGGAATTGCTGTGTCGAGCCGTCTTATCATTGGAGACCACCGATGAATGCTTGGCCTTTTTTGAGGATATTTTGACGGTCCAAGAAATCCAGTCCATAGCCCAGCGTCTGTTGGTCGCCCAAATGTTGGATCAGGGCCAAACGTATGATGATATAGCCCGGATCACCGGAGCTTCTTCCGCGACGATTTCCCGCGTCAAGCGGGCGTTGGCGTTTGGTGCTGATGGCTATCGTCTGGTGTTAGATAAGATCAACGAGGCAACGTCTTAAATTTTGCGCCGGTCCTTTAGCACATTAGTGCGGCAGGAGGATAATGTGATGAATTGCTTACAATTGCTCATGCATGCCGGATTTTATTGGGACGATCGGGTTAAGGGGTGTTGCCGCATTAGCGACCGGGTTCTTTCATTGTGGTACCGGATGCCCAATCCACAAGTTGCAGAAAGAGAATTGATTCAGGTGGCGCAGGCTTTGCTTCGCATCGCGGGGCCCCACCACAGTGATAAATTAGGGCACTACCAAATCTACCGGGAGGACGCTAAGGTTGCCATTTATGTTCATTTTGCCGCATGGCCCAATGACCTTACCCCTGTAGTCA
>JAKADI010000031.1:0-2147 GCA_021820675.1 Bacillota bacterium
GGTCATAAGCCATCTGCTCCAATCCCTGCGTAATGTCTTGGATCAGGTCATCGACATCCTCAATACCGACCGAATATCGGATAAGCGTCTCAGGTATACCTAGGGCCATCCGCTCGTCGGCGGTTAACTCGACATGGCTGGTCGTTCTAGGCGGGCCAGCGGTCGTTTCCACTGCCCCTAAGTTGGCGGCCAAATGAGCATAGTGCAGATGTGGCAAGAAATTACGGACCGCCTCAAATCCTCCTTTTAATGAAAAACTAAGCACGCCGCCAAATTGAACCATTTGCTCAGCCGCTATTGCATGGTTTTGGTGAGTGGGGAGACCAGGATAATAGATACGGTCGACTTCGTCTCGGGTTTGAAGAAATTTTGCAATCGTCATCGCCGAGGCCGACTGTTGTCGTACGCGAAGATGCAACGTTTTCATACCTCGCAACAGTAAATATGCCGACATCGGATGCAATGTCGCCCCATTGATTTCTCGATAGTGATAGATTTCCCTAACCAAGTCCTCGCGTCCGCAGACGATTCCCCCCAGTGCATCTGCGTGACCTCCCAAAAATTTGGTCGCACTGTGAATCACTAAATCGGCACCCAGCGTAATAGGTTGTTGATTAATTGGCGTGGCAAAGGTGTTATCTACCACAACCAAGGCGCCCGCGGCATGGGCCGCCGCAATAAGACGCTTCAGATCCACCACTTTCAAAGTCGGGTTCGTCGGGCTTTCCAGGTAAAGAATTTTAGCCCCCTTATTCACCTCGCGAATGATAAATTCATGGTCCGTGGTGGGACACAGCACAACCTCGATATGAAAATTGGGGAGGAATTCCGTAAAAATTTTGTTGGTCCCCCCGTATGTGTCTACCAAAGACACCACTCGATCTCCAGGACGTAATAGCGCGAACAAGGTCCCGCTAATCGCCGCCATGCCGGTCGAAAAACTGGTCGCGTCGGCAGCATGTTCCAGTAAACGAACCTTCTCCTCAAAGACATGAACCGTCGGGTTCGTATTGCGTCCATAAATATGACCGGGACGCAGGCCCAAGGCCACTTCATGCCATTGATCCAAATCATCGTATCCAAACCCGACACTGTGCACCACAGGAACCTGGGTAGCGTGCTGGAGCAAGTATTCGTCTTCACCTCCCCAGACTGATCGCGTGCCAATTTTACTTTGTTCCGTTTGCCCTCCACGCATTTTTCTCATCCTTTCCTGCTGCTTATTCCGGTTGTGTCGCTCTAAGCCTTAAAACTCTTCCTCCTGGCCAATACCCTTTCCAATGCATAGGTCGCTATCATGGTGTCTTGTACCCCGGTGCCAGTTAAATCACAGACCGTAACGTGGTCGGGATGGGTTCGTCCCAGGCACTTCTTCGCAGTCACTTCGCCCAATTCCACGATATTATCCAACGTTAATAGCCCCGCATCGGTTGCATGATGTAGTTCACCGAGATGGAGACACTGACTAGCCAGATCACAGCAGACTTTGTCAGCTACCGAGAAAATCCTCGGATCCAGCTCCTGTTTAAACTCCGCATCTGAGCCCATGGCCGTAATATGAAGGCCAGGATGTATCCACGCCGCAGATACGACCGGTTCGGTGGAAGGAGTCGTAGTAACGACGATGTCGGATTTGCGTACCACATCTTCAGCCGAGCTCACTGCTCTTACCGGGCGATCGATAACCCGGGACATTTCCTGGGCAAATGCCCGCGCATGCTCGGGATTACGTGAATACACCAACGCCAAACGAAAATCACGTACCAACGTTAGAGCCCGCAATTGGCCCCGAGCCTGATTACCCGAACCGATAACCCCCACGGTATCGATTACAGGCTTCGCCAAATGTTTAGCAGCAATCGCACCAGCCACTGCGGTGCGGACGTCCGTAAGATATCCATTATCAACCAATACGGCTTCAGGATATCCCGTAATCCCACTCAAAAGAATCATAAGTCCGCTACCGCTACGTAGCCCATGTTGAGGATTGTCGAAGAATCCTGACGAGATCTTGATGGCAAATTGGTCCAGACCACTGACTTTGGCAGCTTTGACATCCACCTCGCCATTCTTTTCCGGAACTTCAATTCGCATAATCGGAGGCGTTTGCACCTTGCCCTGAGCCAAACGGGTAAACCCGTCCTCAA
>JAKADI010000031.1:2157-9473 GCA_021820675.1 Bacillota bacterium
AGGGTCTCGTCGGTCAAATCCACTACGTCCCGCAACTCATCTTCCAACACAATGTCCATTGCCTCACCCCGCCTCTAACTTAGGCCCCAAGAACGGAAATCTCTGGTTCCTGGAGAACGAAAAGTTTGCGTTCCACGCAAGTCATAGTCTCCACACCGGATGGTATGACCCGAAAGGTTTCACTAACTTCCAGACCATAGCCGTCCATCCACATTCCCGCAATCATGTGAAACACCATATTGGCTTGCAATTCGGTCCTGTCCCCCGCGCGTAGGCTTGCCGTGTGCTCTCCCCAATCTGGAGGATAATTTAGTCCTACAGAATACCCCAACCGGGATGCCTTGCTATAGCCATAATGTTGAATAACGTGTTGCCACGCAGCTTCCACATCTTCGCAGACATGTCCAGGTTTCACGGCTTCAAGCGCGGCATTGACACCTTCCACCACCACTTTTGCCAAATCAGTCAGATGCGGGGGCGCGATGCCTATAACGGCACTACGCGCCAACGGGCAATGATACCGCTTAACGCACCCCGCAAGTTCAATATTGACCGTATCGCCGACTTCGTACCGGCGATCAACCCATGTCAGGTGAGCAGAACTGGTGCGGACTCCAGATGGAATCAAAGGAACGATAGCCGGGTAATCGCCCCCAATCTCGCTCGTGCCCTGAATTTGAGTACGCAAGATTTCGGCTGCTGCATCGGGTTCCCGTACTCCTGGACGAATAACGCCCATAGCGGTATCCATGGCTAGTGTGACGACTGAAGCCGCTTGCTGGATCAGAGCGATTTCATGTTCTGATTTCACAAGGCGGATCCAGTTTACGAGAAGCGTCGCATCTGAGAATCGGGCATCGGGCAATGCCTGAACCAATCGCTGATAAGAAAATGCCGAAAAATAGTACGCATCCATTTCTACACCAATCCGCCCATGGTCGAGGCTGTGACTTTTGACAACCTCAGCTACATAGTCCATAGGGTGCCGCACGGAAGATTGAATGAAGTAATCGGCGTACGGCGTAATGGCACTCTCACTCATCCAACACGTTAACCGCGCACCGTTGCTATCTTGCTCCCGCCCAATCCATAGAGGCTCGCTTAAAGCTTGGGAAACGACGACAGCCTGAGGGACATAAAAGGACCAACCGTCATATCCCGTTAGATAATTAATATTGGCCGGATCCGTTAAGATCAATGTGTCAATTCCTTGCTGTTGCATACGCTCTTGCGCAGCGTGAATGCGACTTTCATACTCGTCCCGACTAAATATCGTCACACTATTCATCCTTTCACCATTCTTCCTGAATGATGAATTAATTGTATTCCCGCACCAGGTTGGGGACCATTCTACAAAAGGTATGAAAGATCCCCCCCGTCCTTCCATACACAAACGCCACCTGATCTAAAGCCTGGCGTGTTTTATCCCGAGCCAAGAATCGCGCCTCTAAGCACCACGACGTTCCCCTCACGGAACTTTTAACGGAACTTTTAAATGAAGCATTCCTGATCGAGAGGCACCGCCCGGCCCTTTTCGCGCAACGCAGCCCCGAATCCCTTGCTGACAGGTTCAGAGTTGAACGCGGGGCATTGACCCAATTGCACGTGAGGCCGGCTATGGAATAGTCCAATAGCCGGCCTGATACATATTTATGGTTCTGTTCCACTTTTACGTGCGCACCCGGCGCCGACCTCACTATACTCACGCCGAGTCATCGCACTCAAAATAAACCTCTCGGGACATTATGAATCAAACCCTTTGTATTCTCACACCATTCGGTTGTCTAGAGGAATAAATTTGCGGTGACTTGGTCCAGTATACTCGGCCCGCGGACGAATAATACGGTTGTGCCGGTACTGTTCCAAAACATGTGCCGTCCAACCGGCAATGCGGCTGATCGCAAAAACCGGTGTATAAATTTCGGTGGGAATACCCAACGCTTGGTATACCGAACCCGAATAAAAGTCCACATTGGGATACAAAGCTTTGTTAGCTTGAATAGCCGTACGAACACCTTCCAGCATCCCGTAGTACTTGATGGTCCCGGTTTTTTCTCCTAACTCTCGGGAAAATCGCCGCAATATCGTTGCCCGAGGGTCTTCTGTTTTGTACACACGGTGTCCAAAACCCATAATTTTCTTATGTTGCGCCAATCCCTCTTCAATCCACGCATCGACACGATCGACGTCGCCTATTTCATCTAGCATAACCATGACTTGTTCATTGGCACCCCCGTGCAAGGGTCCCTTGAGAGTACCAATTGCTGAAGTTACGGCAGAATACAAGTCCGTCAAGGTCGCTGCAGTTACCCGGGCAGCAAATGTCGACGCATTCAGCTCATGATCGGCGTGTAACACTAATGCCGTATTAAACACATGTGCGGAGAGCTCGTCCGGTTGCTTACCGCTTAACATATATAAAAAGTTTTCCGCCAATGACAAATTTGCATCGGGCGCAATAGGAGCCAGTCCTTGATGGTGCCGTTCGAAGGTTGCCACCATTGTCGGAATTTGCGCCACCAGGCGCATCGCTTTACGGTAGCTAGCATCGTATGAGTTATCCTTGGATTCGCTATCATAAATCCCGGCCAAACTGACAGCCGTCCGCAAGGCATCCATCGGATTAGTCGACGCTGGCAACGATCCGAGCAAATTGCGCACCGGCTCCGCTAACGACCGCATGGAACCGAGTTCAGCCGTAAACTTGTCCAATTGTTGCCGCGTGGGCAATTCCCCTTGCCATAGCAGGTAAACAACTTCCTCAAACCTTGCTTGTTCCGCCAAATCCTGTACATCATATCCCCGATAAACGAGACGTCCTTCTTTTCCATCAATAAAGCAGATTTCTGAGGTTCCCGCCACAACATCTTCCAGGCCTTCTTTAAATTGTACTTCAGACATACTAGTGGCCTCCTTTTATCTTAACTAGCCCTGCAAAGGTTTAGGTTTTAATAAAACATCGGTCCCAACAAATAAATTGTAAGACGCTAATGCCGGACGGGAACCCTCGTTCAAAAAACTCAACCAAACTCGTAATCTTCTGTAATCTATAAAAGACACTTCATGACAAGGAAGAGCTTGGGAAATTAGCTTCCCAAACACGCTGACCATCGACTTGCATTCCTGTCGGCGGCAATGATCCATGACGCATATGCTGAGTGACTTGATTGGACGCGAAAGCCTTGATTATCGATTCCTGGGCAGGATCATCCAAATCCGCCGGGGCCAATGGAACGTTCACCACACGGACCGTATATTCATCTTTTTTATACACTCCTTCGCGCACTTTCATCGTGATCACCCATAACTCACCGCGATGCATCACCGTCAAAATATCTAATGCCATACTTCTTACCCCTTTTGTCGAGTGAAATATCATACTGTTCGTACAGTATCCGCTTCGTATTGTATTGTAGCGTATCTGCTAATCAACGGAACGAAAATCATTCAAACCCCACGCCATCCAAAATATTCTCTGAATCTCGTGGGTGGCTTTGGCCAAGTCAAGAGCCTGTCCGTCGCGAATCCACACCCCAACGATTTCGACAAGCGCTCCTACCCACCCGTGGGCGCCAATAACAGCCGTTTCACGCTTCACACCACACTCCACCAAATCGTTAACCATAAATTCGCTAAAGGCCTCACGAACGCGCCACATCCGTTCCTCAAAAAGCGGGTCGGCTCCCGCTCCTCGAACTAAGATTACCTGGGCCAATTCATAGTCACGTCGAAACACCTCGACAGCAGCCTCTAAAGATCGTTTGAGTTTTTCTGCGGGATTGCCTACCCCAGCTCGAGCCCGCATAATCTGCTCCATAACATGTATATACAATTTTTCCACGAGAGCCAAAAAGCAGTCTTGTTTACTTACAAAATACAAATAAAAAGTTCCGGTAGCGCATTGAGCTTGGTCGGCTATCAGACGAATAGTTGCCTGATGATACCCGTATTGACTAAATATCGTTTGGGCTGCCCTAAGAATCTCTTCTTTACGGCCACCTTCATCCATGGCTGTTTTCCCTTTCCTGAGTCACAATTGCTATAATATAAATTAATACACGTTAGAGGAGTCGTCCATTGCTAAGGAATCGTATACGACGTGTGCCAGTCACCGTACGGGGCACACACTATATTCATGAGTACCTCGTGTTACCAGATGTTTGTGCGGTCATTGCGGAAATTCCAGAAGGAGTCATTCTTGTTGAACAATTTCGCCCGGCCCTCGGTCGCAAAATTTTGGAATTGCCTGCAGGCCGTCTGCGCCGCGGCGAGGATCCCGTTCAAGGAGCACGCCGAGAACTGCAAGAGGAAACCGGATACCAAGCAGGCGACATGCGGTTGTTATCGCGGTTTTACCCGTCCGTCGGACTATCTCGGCACAAAGTGCATTTGTACTACACGGTAAACCCGGTGCTCGGGCCAACCAACTGGGATCCTACGGAAGAAATCGACGTCAAAATTATTCCGGTAAATGAGGTTCCCAATTTATTAATTGAAGGACGAGCAGCAGACGCTAAGACCCACTTAGGCCTGGTATACTTTCTTAACGCTCGCGGATGGTTATTACAGCGGGGAAGATGGCGTCCGGTTCCAACATCTCAAGGGTCCTCGGGGTGAAAATCTCCTCTGCCAAATTTTCATTTTTGGGCTAAAATAGAAGGGTAAAAGTCCGTTGACCTTTACCCTTATGCCGTTGTAGGGTCCATGTCGTCAAGAGAGGGATGGAGATTATGACTTGCGAACATTGCGGTAGCCTCCTAAGCCGTAACGAGTCAACCTGTCCACAATGCGGCTTTGAAGTTTCTAGCCCGCCCCCTACCAAGAAAAGAGCTAAAGTGGTCCCTTTTCGCCCAAGGAAGAAACGGCGGCCTTCCCCTCCGCCCAAAGGGCAACATGGACGATCTGCTAGAGGACCGGTATTTTGGTGGATTCTAGCGATTATAGGGGTCAGCTTATTGTTACCCTACGTGGTTCCGATGCATCCCTAACCGACCTCGTCAGCCCATCTCGTCCCATCATGACTGGCAATATGATGCATGCCTTGCTTAACCGTATGAATTTGGACGGGCGCCCCCCATAAGCGAAGTGCCAAGAGTTTTAGGGCAAAGGGGAGTTCATAAAAATCCAAGTCCCGCCCGTCGAAGTGATGCTGGATATTCAATGCTCCCATCGGTCGGGACAGTTCTTTCATGATGGTCAGAAACGGTATACCGGCATGCTCAACGTCTTGAATGAGTTGAGCTCGAATTCGCGTGGGCTCGGCATGAGGAGAGCTAAAGTTTGAGTCCTGTTCACGGTAGACATCCAAATGACAACGCCGAATGATGTCGTCGCTAAGTCCGGTTCTAATAAGCCCTGCATCATCGAGGAGGTTTCTCGCGTCGAATACTCCGGCTAATCCTTGGTGACGGTAAAGATTTTCGTAAATCTGTCCGCCTAACGCGTAAGGATTTAATTGAGGGGGTTGAATCGCTACGAGTTTGCTATTCAATGCGGCAATTTCCCAAGTTATCTCGGGGGACAAGGGTAATTGCCGCATTAATCTGGTATGCCAGAAAGTCGCGTAACCCTCATTACTAATTTTAGAGACACGTTGAGGCCAAAAATATTTCGATTCCTCCCGGATCATCAGCAATATTTCACGTTCCCACTCCTGTAATACGGGGCTGTGAAGAGCTATGTATCCTAAAACATCACTAGGTTCTTCACCGGGTTCGTTCGTCATGATAAGGGACGTGCCCACGTGGTCAGCCATGACCATAGCCGCATCCAATAACGACTCGACAGCCTCATCTCCATAGATTCGACGGAAATAGGCGATTTGGCGGGCGTGGCGGGATGCGTTGTGGATCATGTCATGACTGGTACCTGCAAATAACCGCGAATGAGAAAAATAGTCAACATGTGCCAAAACGTGAGCCAAAATCAATAAGGTTTGGGCTTCGGTATTCATGCGATCGATAAACGCATAAAAGGGCCTGGTATTTACAACCAACTCATAAATTTGAGAAAGACGGTAGTCATAAGCCGTTTTGAGACGTCCAAAACTTTTGCCAAAACTCCAATGGGAATAACGGATAGGCAACCCGTGGTAGGAGGCCAGGGCATGAATATCTTGCGCATCGACCAATTCAAAGTGAATGTGCTCGAATTCCAGTCCTGATAATTGGGCCGCAGGCCAAATTTGACCGATGAGCCGTTCAAGCTTGGATTGTGTGAGCATGATCATCCTTGTCCTTCCCAAAGTAGTATTCCAAAGCGCGAAAGATGTCCTCCTTACGGCGTAATACCATGGCTCCTATACCTTGGCGTTCGGCAAAGGATTGAAAGAGAGGTGACGGATTACGGTCCGTATCATGGATTTCTCCATATCCAAACAGATTGGTACGACGGGCTAGTTCCATTCCCACTTCCACTGCCAGAACATTGTCCGAGGTCAAATTTCCCCCGTCTGTAAAGTGAAAGGCATACGTATTAAATTGCTCAATCGGATAGCGTTGGTCTAAAATGTCGAGTCCCAAGCGGTATACGGATGAAGACACGGTTCCGCCCGAGGAACCGCGGTGAAAGAACGTTTCTTCGTCTACTTCCCGGGCCCGGACATCATGGGCTAAAAAAACCAGTTCGACATGGGGATAGTTTCTGCGAAGAAACTCCACTGTCCAAAAGAAAAAGCTTTTGGCCAAATACTTTTCAAACGTCCCCATGGAACCTGACGTGTCCATCATCGCTAACACGACCGCGCCCCCTTCCTCCGCCGGCAACGGGTCATACTGCCAAAAGCGAACATCTTCAGCGTTAATCACCAACTTCCCTTTGTACTGGACATAACGTTTCATAGATTCACGCAAGGTGGCACGCCGCACCCATCGACTTTTCAGACCAACCTTGTTCCATGAGGAAGGCTGCAATTCCTGTCCGTCGCCAACAGCGCGCTTTAACGGATCCAAATCTGGCAAGGTCAGCCGTTCAAAGATGATATCCGCAGCTTCTTCTAACGTAACGGCTGCATCTTCAACGTCTTGGCCATTTTCGGTACCACCTTCTTTCCCGGTGCCCATCCGTTTATGGGATTGAGATTCTCCTGTGGGTTTGCCTTCGGCCTCTTCTGACTGCCCCACACTGTCATAATGGTGTCGATCAAAACTTATCCGAAACTCCTTGAGCTCCGGCAACGGAATATTAATCACTCGCCGACCATCCGCTAGGGTAATGTGTTCGTCGGACACCATGTCCGCTAAATTGGCCTTAACGGCTTCCTTGACTTTCTGATCGTGCCGCCACTGATCCTGATAAATTCCATGGTAGCTCCAGAA
>JAKADI010000032.1:0-8215 GCA_021820675.1 Bacillota bacterium
ACCTCAAATTGATATAGGAGTCGATGCCTATCTACCCGATATCTTTATTAACGTCCCCAGTGTAAAGGTGGAATTGTATAAACGGCTGGTTTCTGCCACAAACTTAGACGAGATAGAAGGCTTGGCAGAAGAAATTGAGGATCGGTTTGGTCCTTTACCGATTCCTGTCATGCGCTTGTTGCAGTTATCGAGAGTGCGGGTCATGGCGAAAGAACTCAAGATTGTGCAATTAAGCCATAAAACGGACCGCATCGTCCTGACAGCGTTAGCAACCACTCCTATGGGTCCCGAGGTGGTTCGAAGCCTTGCCACCCGCTATCCAGGCCGGTTGGTACCTTCTCCTGCCAAAGCCCCGGAGCTGAGTATAAAGCTCCCCCTTCGGCATACTGTCGAACAGGCTTTGGACGTGTCCGAAGATGTGCTCCTCACGATGAAAGGGGCTCTCGCCGGTGCGAAGCAGGAAAGTGGTTGAGAAGATCATCTTGTTGATGAGTCTTATCGCAATGACAGCCGGTTGCAGCAAGCGGCCTGCTGGGGTGGCGGAAGTGAACGGGAAGCCGATTACGCAAGGCCAATGGACAAACACTCTCAAGGCCAACGCTCTGTTGACGGGCTCTTCCCCAAATTTCTCGCCGCGATGGACAAGATACCAGGTTAAGACCCTCGCGGATCAGATTGCGGTGATTCACTATAGTCAGAAGCGGCATTGGCTATCGTCCACGAAGGCTAATCAAGAGGCCTGGGCTAATATTCGCCAGGCCTTAAGCCGTCAGCATCTCACGTTGACTCAGGCCCTTAACCGTTATCACCTGACGCGATCCGCTTTGCTGAGCTGCGTGACCCAGCAAATGTGGCTTATCGCGGCTTTTAATCAGGGAACTAAAACGGTGAAGCCTCCGTCCGCGGCTCAACTGACGGGATATTACCGTACCCACCTGGCGGAATTTATGACACCGCGGACTGTTCTTGCCCGAGAAATTATTGTCAAAGATCTCCCCCAGGCCCAGCACATTCTCCGGCAATATACACAGGGGGCTCTTTTTCTAGCACTCGCCCAAAAGTATTCGTTAGACTCCCATAGTGCGCTCTCTGGAGGCGAGATGGGATGGGTGTCGGTCCCTGCCCATTCGGCCTCCCCTACCATGCAATTCCTTGAGAGCCATAGTCCGGGACAAGAGGGTATAGTTCATATGCATTTGGGCTACGCTATCATCGATGTTCAAGCGGAGCAAGGAGGTAAGCCGTTACCGCTGGATCACACGACGCAAGCAGGCATACGAACTGCGTTGTGGAATCAAGAAAAAACACACGCGTTTGATCAGTGGTCTCAACCGATTATCCGCCAAGCTCACGTCAGAATTTTTTAATCACGTATTTTCTACCATCCGGTATATCTGGAAAAAATGCATAAACGCTGCGGTTCGTCGATATACTACCCCTAAAAGGCCGCAAGCGAAAGGAGGGCCATTAGTTGAAAGCTACCGGCATTGTGCGCCGAATAGATGACTTAGGTCGTGTCGTGATACCCAAAGAAATTCGCAGAACGTTGAGGATTCGCGAGGGCGACCCCTTAGAGATTTTTGTCGACCGGGATGGAGAGGTCATTCTGAAAAAGTATTCACCGATTGGGGAATTAGGGGACTTCGCGAAGGAGTATGCGGATTCCTTATATGAGGCGGTCGGGCATATTGCATTGATTGCAGACCGGGATGCGATCATTGCGGTGGCAGGGGCCCCTAAAAAGGAATTTCTTAATAAATCGTTAGGTGCCTTGGTCGAGAAGGCCATGGAAGATCGCAAAACCCTGGCTTACAATCGTGGTGACCATAAACCGAAAGGAAGTCTTATTGGCGACGACGAGGATGACAAGTTTGTGGCGGAAGTGATTGCGCCGATAATTTCAGAAGGCGACCCGATCGGAGCGGTCATAATATGCAGTCGGGAACCTGATGTCCGCATGGGGGAAATGGAGATTAAACTGGCGGAAACTGCGGCGGGCTTCCTAGCCAAGCAGATGGAACAGTAGATTGACCATGGCATCCCCAATTCTCATCTAATAGGAAGTCCGCAATGGTCACGGGATCAGATCATTGCGGTTTCTTATGCTCTCGTTCGGTTTTCATGATTATGCACCGTGAGGTGGCGCAGGGGCATTCTCC
This sequence comes from Bacillota bacterium, assembly GCA_021820675.1. Classification (GTDB taxonomy): domain Bacteria; phylum Bacillota; class Sulfobacillia; order Sulfobacillales; family Sulfobacillaceae; genus Sulfobacillus. The sequence goes on from JAKADI010000032.1 coordinate 2,160, forward strand.
AGGTGCCACACATCGTAGCTTTGAGAGCTGCGTTGACCGAGGAAGGAAATGGGATCATAATTAAAATTAATTGCATAAACTTTCCATATGCTTGAAGGTGCGCCATGGGCGCCTGAGGGACTTAACCACATGGTGACCACTTCCGTTGTGGTCACACTCCAGTGCGGGTGGTAGATATGGGTTACCGTAAGACGATAATCGACCACCGCACGCGTTGCTGAGAGCGAATATAAGGATTTCTTGGCAATATGTATGTGTGTCGCCATTAGCTGCACGCGATTTGGGCGAACGAGTGTCGTGAGTTGCCCCGCCAGCCATTGCGTAAAGAAATCAGCTTGGCTTCCGTTCACGAGTCTTTGATTTAAAAGGCTCAGTTGGTGCGCGTTTTCCTGGGGACCCAATAGCAACTCGTCTTTGACAACCTGGTCGGAAACAGAAAAAATTTCCTGTTTAGGGTTTTGCCAATGGGAATATCCAATCAAGCCGACAACAATCAACATGACCGCACCTATCACTAGGACAAGCCACGTTCGCTGCCGTTTCATAGCGGGCCCGCCCCTTTCCATTTTTCAGTATAGGGATTTATGGGACAAACGCAATCCCAAAGCTTATATCCCAAAACTGGGTTTTAGTCCTGCGGATCATACCGTGTACACCATTCCCAAGATGGCGGATAGCGCCGGTGTTGGATCGTCATGCCGCACAACGGACTCACCAATGCCGAAAGATGAGTGACAGCCGACAACAATCATGTTGACTTGGCGTCAGGTAGATGCGGTGCGGAAAGAAGCGTCAAAGCCTTGGCTTCCGCGCTTAAGTGATTGGCGTAAGAACATTTATGTTGCCTGACATGATGGCTCTCAGGCATGATGAAGGGAATGGGTCATCAAAGTGCAATATCATATTGGGAGGCAGATCGATGGCATATGAAATAGGTGCTGAATCCAGGAAATGGTTTGACCGCGCCTTACAGGCAATACCTGGCGGAGTGAATTCGCCGGCCCGTTCATTTCGTGCGGTGGGAGGAGATCCGGCCATCGTCATGGCGCGGGGGTTCGGACCCTTTTTTGAAGACGTGGATGGGCGCCAGTATATCGATTACCTGGCGGCTTTTGGTCCCTTGGTCTTAGGCCATGCCCATTCGCAGGTAACCCAGGCTATTTTCGATCATGTTACAAAGGGAACGCTTTGGGGGACGCCTGCCACGAAGGAAATCGAATTAGCCGAAACCCTAGTCCAGTCTATTGCCGGGCTGGAACAAGTACGCTTTACATCCACAGGAACAGAAGCAGTCATGTCGGCCATTCGGTTAGCCCGTGCGTTTACCGGACGGCAGGTGGTCATAAAATTTGAGGGCGCCTACCATGGACATAGCGACGGGATGCTGGTAAAGGCCGGATCGGGCGCGTCGACAGTGGGGACCCAAGATAGTCTAGGCGTTCCTTATGGGGTCGTGAAGGATGTGATCAGTCTGCCGTACAATGACGCTGACGCTCTGGAAGAGACCCTGGCCCATATGGGCGACCAGGTAGCCTGCGTGTTGGCCGAGCCGATTGTCGGCAATATGGGCATTGTTCCTCCGAGAGAGGGATATTTGAAGAAAATGCAGGAATTCACTCACCAAGCCGGGGCCTTACTCATCTTTGACGAAGTGATAACTGCTTATCGGTTTCATTACGGCTCAGCATCTGCCTGGCTCGGCGTTATTCCCGACCTTTACGCGTTAGGGAAGATTATAGGCGGGGGCTTGCCCGCGGGAGCCTACGGCGGGCGATATGACGTTATGCAGTATGTGTCGCCTTTAGGGGGCGTGTTCCAAGCTGGGACATTGGCAGGGAATCCACTATCCTCTGTGGCTGGCCTGGCGACGTTAGACGTGCTGCGTACAGAGCAGCCCTATGCCCGTATGGCAGACCTCGCCCAAATTCTTGCAGAGAATATTTTGTCCATAGCGCGTGAAGAGGGTCATCTTATTACCATCAACCGGGTTGGCTCGGCTTTCACGGTGTTTTTCCACGGTGGCGAGGTCTATGACTACACCTCCGCCCAGGGGTCGGATGCGGTCAAATTTGCGCGTTTCCATCGTTTGATGTTAGAACAGGGAATATATTTGGCTCCAAGTCGGTTCGAGGCCTGGTTTGTGTCGGCCGCTCACACGACGGCTGAGATCGACAAAACCTTGGAAGCGTGTCGCGCAAGCTTTAAGCGGCTCTAATCCAGCTGAATTAACGATCATATGCTGAGAAAAGAATGAGCTCGAAAAGAGCTTGTTCTTTTTATTGCCCATCACCGAATATTCTGCAGGAGGAGGATGAGGATAACGATCTGGGTGATTGGACAATGAAGAAGAGTACCTTGTGGCAAGGAGCTTTTTGGTTATCGGTCGGGGCCCTCATTTCTAAGGCGATTGGGGCTATTTACCGGATTTTTTTGCCCCGCGTCTTGGGCGAGTTCGGATTCGGGCTGTTTCAAATGGCCTATCCTTTATATGCATTGCTGTTAGCCGTGTCTGTAAATGGTATACCCACGGCATTGTCTAAAGAAACAGCAGAAAAATTGTCTCGAGGCGATTATGACTCGGCGGAACAGTTAGCGGCGTGGGCTCAAATTTTTTTGACCGCAATCGGACTCATTATGGCCATCATGTTGGAAATATTGGCCCCCTTCGTAGCTCGTCATGTCTTTCATGAGCCGTCAGCCACTTTGTCGATTCGGGCTTTAGCTCCGGCATTAGTCTTTGTCGCTTTAGAAGCGAGCTTGCGGGGATACTTTCAAGGCCATCAAGAGATGGTGCCCACCGCTCTATCACAAATTTTGGAACAAATCTCGCGCGTGGCCGTGATGTTCCCTTTAGCTTTATTATGGCTGCCCAAGGGCACTGCCTGGGCCGCTGCGGGAGCCACAATCGGAGCGCCGGTCGGGGCAATGATCGGGATGCTGTTTTTGTTGATGGCGCGCATGAAGAGAGGTCGGTGGGTCTTAGCAAGGCCGGTTCCTTGGGTTCCGTTGCGCCGGCTGGCGATGGTGGCCATGCCCATGTCTTTATCCGGCTTGTTGTTCCCTTTGATGTTTTTGGCTGATTCTATGTTTGTGCCCGAACAATTGGTAAGAACCGGAATGACTTTGCGGCAAGCAACCGCTCAATTCGGCCGGTTAAGCGGTGAAGCGATGCCGCTGATTAACTTGACGATGGTGGTGGGGGCGGCGCTGGCTGTGTCGCTAGTTCCTGCCATTGCCCAAGCCATGGCAGGACAAGACCAACAACTGGCCGCAAAACGGGTCAATTTGGCCGTCCACGTCATTTGGTTATTTGGCTTGCCTATGGCCGGGGGATTAATTGTCTTGGCCAAACCCCTCACCCGGCTCTTATACGGCGGGGACGGGTCGGCCCAGGCGTTACAGGTTTTGGCGGTGGGGAGCGCCATTTTGGCTATTCAACAAGTACTCGGGTCGTCCTTACAGGCCAGTGGATTTGGGTGGATACCGGTGAAAAATTTGATCTATGGGACTACCGTGAAATTTGTGCTGACGTGGTGGCTAACGCCCTTGCCGACTTTGGGAATTCGTGGAGCGGCCATGGGAACCGTAACCGCCAGTGTGGTGACCGCCTGGTTAAATTGGAAAGATTGGAAAAAAATTGCCCATCCTTTGGAAAGCCCTTGGGCGGATGCGGCCTGGCCCTTGATAGGGACCATTGTTATGGTCATGGGCATTCAAACCTGGACCGGGTATTGCCGCCTTCCAGGACCCATTTGGCCGGTTGTTAGTGCGATAGGGGTGGGAATGGTCATTTATTTCGTATTAATGGCCGCTTTGGGGGAGTTAAATGTGTTAAAGACCTTGCGGGATTAGGTGAAAACCCTATAATCTTTGGTATGTCAGGGATAACCTGGTATACTGAGATATCGCCTTGAGGAAAGGAGCCTGGAACGTTGTCCGAGTGGACATTTCACCCGTCCGACGACGCGGAAGACCATTTCTTCATCGAAGGTCCCTTTAGGGGAGAAGATCTGTACGCCCACTTTGGTGATTATTTCCCCGGGAATTCCCGAGCGGTTCTTTATCCTTACCAGGGAACCCCGGCAGAAATGGATTGGAAAGACCTCAGGGAGATTCAGTTACGAGAAAAAGACCGTCTAAGGCTACCGGGCAATCCAACCTCCATTGGTCCTTTAGAACATGTTCTATCGCGTTTGTTAGCGGCGGACGGTTGTCCATGGGACCGGGAACAGACGCCTTTGTCCCTGTTGCGTTATCTACTGGATGAAAGTTATGAAGCCGGTGAGGCCCTAGTCGCCGGAGATGAGGCGGGATTGGCAGACGAATTGGGCGACGTGTTGCTGCAAATTGTCTTTCAAAGTGCCATAGCTGAATCGTTCTCGCTGGCGACGGTCGTCAACCATCAAATTGCCAAACTGATGAGACGGCATCCGCATGTCTTTTTTGAAAAGGTTACGACCACAAAGGCGGACATTGCCAAGCAGTGGGAGCAATTAAAAGCATTGGATCCGCCCCGAACATATTTGGCCGAGTGGGTCTATCCTAGTTTAGTGTGGGCCAGGCGACTCGGTAAACGGGGAATAGTGCCGTCTACAAACATTTTTACGGCCGTATCCGAACTGCTTGAGGTATATATTGGAAATGATGGGGGAAAACTGGAGGAAACGTTGGCTGATGCGGCCTGGGCCGTTGCCGACGTAAGTCGTCAGCATCATCAGGATGCCGAATGGTCCTTGTGGACGCGGCTGGCGTTTTTCAGTCAAGCGGACAACAATTTTTCTTAAGCGAGACAGGATTTTTTCTCTTTTTGGCGAATAACGAGCATGAGTCTTATGTGAAGTTTAGAGAATGATCAGGAGGGATGGTAGTTGAACAAAGCCGATTTAGTCTCTAGCGTTGCGGAACGCTCTGGGATGAGCAAGAAGGATGCCGAACGTGCGGTAAACGCCATGGTGGAGTCGATCGAAGAAGCCTTGACCAAAGGCGATAAGGTTTCATTGGTAGGGTTTGGGACCTTTGAAGTGCGCGAGCGAGCGGCCAGGATTGGGCGCAATCCCCGAACCGGCGACACGTTAGAAATTGCGGGAGGGAAAGTGCCTGCATTTAAAGCCGGCAAAGCTCTTAAAGAGTCTGTAGCCAAGTAAGTTTCGGCCAGACGTAGCCCTGCTGCTCGCAGGGCTTTTTTTGTGGTGCCAATACTTCATGAAAGGATGCGCGGGTTATTTGAGAGTGGATAAGTTTCTAAAAGTCAGCCGTATTATTAAACGGAGGACAGTGGCCAAAGAGGTCTGCGACCTGGACCGTGTGCTGGTTAATGGAAAAATCGTCAAGGCGGGTCATGAGGTGCATATCGGCGATATGGTGGAAATTCAACTGCCTTCGGGAACCAGACGTGTCATCATCGAAAAAATCATGGAAAGCATCCCGGCGAATCGAGCCTCCGAATTGTTCCGCGAGGTCTAGCTTGCAAATTTTAGGCATAGTCTTTGATGACACCGAAGAAAGCGGGGCTATGCCATGGCGGATGACAAACGCGAAAAGACGCGACCTCACTCGCTGACATTGATCAATCGGACGCAATTATCTATTGAAGGAGTTCAACATGTGGAGAATTTCGACGACGACGTTATTCTCCTATCCACAGACCTCGGTATCTTAACCATTAAGGGGCATAACTTGCGGATCCACCAGCTCGACCTCGATTCAGGGAACTTTGTCGCCGAAGGCGATGTGGATTCTCTGACATATTCCCACAAAAAATTTGGGAAAGCCAACGGGACGTGGGCCAGGCTATGGCGCTAGGAGTGATGAGGTGATGATCTCTCCCCCGGCGACGGTTGTCGCCTGGCTCTTAACGGGCATGGGCCTAGGGTTATTTTCGACGATCTATGGAGCTTTTCGGAGTCAGTGGAATATCTGGGTTCCGATCGGACATTTGTTGGACTGGCTCTGGTTTGTGATAGCGGCTGTGGTGATCCTTGCCGTATATTTTTGGACGGACTGGGGGACGTTTCATGCATGGAGTCTTCTGGTCATTGCGCTAGGATATGAGTTGT
>JAKADI010000032.1:8225-9466 GCA_021820675.1 Bacillota bacterium
CGCATCCACCGTCTTCGCGTTCCTCTCCCGGTTATTATTCGCTGAAGCTCGTTTGGTGTTTTATGTGACATACCCGTGCCGCTGGGTTATGGAACTCGCCGGCAAGAGCCTGGGGATTTTGATTTGGGTTTGGATCGGGAAAATGGCGCGGCGAAAAAAAAGACATCCTCCGCCTCCTCCACATTCCGCTGATAGGTAGTGCACAAATTCTCGTGCCTGCTTTATAATGGGATAGTCATGTCCTAATTTTGTAATAAGTTTGTACACAGTTTGTACACAACCTGTGGATAACTTGGAGAAATCATGCAAATTGAAATTCGAGGATTAGAGAAATTATCATTTCGTGAACGTCAAGTTGTCGCTTTGAAGGAGACTGGCCTTTCCAGTGAGGTGGTGGCCAGGCGCCTCGGGTTGTCGCCAGCCACGGTCGCGACGTTGTATAACCGGGCAAAAACGAAGGGGTACCAGGTGGTGTTGGTTATCACCGGAGATCCTTTGGGCGTGATGGCCGAGGAGGAAGACGGGGAGGAGATATAGATGGCGGTTGCCACACAAAAACGGACTCATCGGCGATGGAATTGGAAACGCGCGGTCACCATCTTTGTTTTGGGATATTTAGGATTTTGGACAGTCCAATCGGGGATTCACACGTGGGTTTTGTGGCATGATGAAATGGCTTTGCATCACAATATCCAGACGGTTCAAACGCAAAACGCCATGCTCCGGCGAGATATTCAAGAACTAAAAAATCCAGGCCTGGTCAAGACGATGATTGAAGGCAAAATGGCGATTCCCCATCCGGGCACCCGTTAATCCGAGAGGCTGCAGGAACAGAGCCTGGATTCCACGTGATTCCCACGATACGGGGGATTTTCCTTGCTTTGACCAATTGACAGTCATAGCCTTGCATTTTATAATAGCACTGTCGTGAGGCGAGTTGAGATTTATTAGGAGGATTATATAAGACGTATGCCGTCTGAACTTGAAGTAGGGCAGATAGTGGAGGGAACCGTAAGCGGTATCGCTCCGTTTGGAGCTTTTGTTGTTTTGCCTACCGGAAAAACTGGGCTTGTGCATATTTCGGAAGTTGCAGATGCATACGTAAAAGATATCAAAGATTACCTTAAAGAGAGTGACAAGGTTACCGTCAAGGTCTTATCGATGGATCCGTCGGGTAAAGTTGCGCTTTCGATTCGTCAGGCTCACCCCAAATCTCAACGAGAAACACCTTCGAGATCGGA
>JAKADI010000033.1:0-2540 GCA_021820675.1 Bacillota bacterium
CGCTCGCGCTTCGGGTTCCTTCGATATGACGGCGGGCGGACAGCGCGTGGCCCAAGGGATTTCCTATCGGCATTGCCTGATGCTTCAACGCCAGGATGGATGGCAATATGAACAAAAACCGCGGGCCGTCTAGCGACGGCCGCCCGCTTTTCTCCCCCTTGCGGTCGTTCACTCCCGAAAGGGAGGGACGACCGTTCGTCCCCGCAAGGGGAACGGTCCCCCAGGCCTGAAGGCCGGGACTTCTCGCGGGCCTTCGGTGAGGAGGTTGGCGCATGGAGATAATTCGTTCCTCAAAAGATCTCATGGAGCGCATCGAAAAACTTACGCGTGAGGACTCGGTATGTCAAGTGCTGATTCCCGGAAAGGGTCAAGTGACAATTGTGCTCCAAGAGACTCTGTCCACATCCATTGCGGATGATGTCCAGCAAGATAGGGAATTGGGCAAGATGATTGAGAACAGCCGGACAGCCTATGCCCAAGGTGACACCATGACGACGGCGGAATTACTGCAGTCGCGGAAGACGGAGTACTTTCGTCTTTGAAGGACCGGGTGGTTTGGCCGGAACCCATTCGAACAAAACTTCTCGCATTCCGAAGCCCGCACTTCACTCCCGATGAGTCCCTGAACTATATAATTCAATGGATTCAGGAAACTGAGAGGGTGATTTTGAGAGGAGGTCCTCGCTAAACAGGTAATGAGATGCCAGTGTGACCCACACATGGCGTATTTTAGTGTGTCCAACCGGGCCTGCGAGAGCGGGCGCCCTCCAGGCGTGGCGCCCGATCTCAATATATTGACGTATGGCATCTCCAAGTATAGGAGTTATTAGAACTTATTTAGCCGTGGCAGAAGCACTATTCCACACCGGAGGCCCCAAGGCTGCTAATGCCACAAATTCAAAGGCTAGTGTTGCCGCCAAGAGCTGCGTTATTTGTGCCACGTCGTGGGCCGGCAACACCTCAACCACGTCAAACCCGACAAAGTTAAGGCCGCCCAATCGGCGGACAATCTCTAGTCCGAAGAGGCTGGTCAGCCCGCCCACTTCCGGGGTCCCGGTTCCAGGCGCCTGGGAAGGATCGAAAAAGTCAATGTCAAAGGTGAAAAAGACGGGATTTTGACCAACTCGGCTCTTCACCGCACGTGCCACCGCCTCGGCTTCCATCTTGACAATATCGACCGTAGGCAAAACCTCAAACCCAAGGCTTCGCGACGCATCCAAGTCCGCTGGGTCGTACTCCGTTCCACGCATACCAACTTGAATCGACCGGTCGGGAATTATCAGACCTTCCTCACAAGCGCGTCGAAAGATGGTTCCATGCGTGTACTTTAACCCCCAATAGTTATCCCAGGTATCACAATGCGCATCAAAGTGAATCAGCGAAAGTGGACCGTGATGCGCGGCAAGCCCCCTTAGCTCCCCTAGTGACACCGAGTGATCTCCGCCAAGACCAAGAGGAATGACCGACACTGCCGCCAAGTCGTGATATGCAGTACTAATATTGTCGAATGTTCGCTGAATGTCCCCCGGAATTGCCGTTAAATCACCGATGTCAACCACTCTAAGCTTATCAAAGGCATTCATCTTGTGGAACTGGTTAGAAGGCCGTAGAAGAGTTGAGATATCGCGGATTCCGGATGGACCGAAGCGCGCGCCTGGTCGAAAGCTTGCCGCCGTGTCGAAGGGGAGCCCGACTACCGCCACATCGGTGTTGGGCCATTGGCTGGAGTCAGGCTCGTAAGGTAGACGCATAAAGGTACGTATGCCAGAAAACCGTGGACTCTGTGTAGCACTGGGAATACGGGATTTGCTCATGAATTCATCCTCTTTTCATCATGCATGGCAGTCAAGAACTCGGAGAAATTCTTTTCAAATTGTCGGGCTTGAGCCGCCATTATGGGCGTCAAGAGCCCTTCGCCTAAAGATGCGAGCCATCCGGAAAATTGTACGGTAAGTTCGTAGACAAAACCTCCGGAACCACCAGCCAGCGTGACCTTGGCGTCAAATCCGCCTGCCACGTTTGCCACAGTGCCCTTTATCCGAATCGCAATTTGAGGTCCACGGTGCTGAACCTCACCAGTGATACGGCTAGACACTATCCCCACCGGAAGCTTCATCTTCATCCGACCGCGAAAGTTTTGCTCCGTTTGCCATGCGAGATCAATAAGACCGGGAATAGTGGCCGCCAGGGTATTAAGATCAGCGAACACGTCGCTTTCATTCAGTCCGTCCGGAATCGATATCTGGCCTCGTAGCGTGACCATTGACTGCGCCTCCTACATTACGGTCGCGTGGCCTGGGCTTGCGGCTGATCGATGTTGCACGAGCGGCGCCACAAATTGCCCATCTCCGGGCTTCCCCAGAATAGCGTCATCTTGGAAGATAATGCGGCCCCGCAACATGGTCGACCGAATGTTGCCCATTAACGTACGCCCTTCCCAAGGGTTCAAAGGATTTAGCGAATGCAGTTTGTCTTCCTCCACCGTCCAGGTCCCTTTCAAGTCGACCATCACAAGATCGGCGTCGGAACCAGGCATAACG
>JAKADI010000033.1:2550-9337 GCA_021820675.1 Bacillota bacterium
CGCCCTTTTTCGGATACAGGCCGAACAAACGGGCGGGTTCCTCACTCATATAGCGAACCACCTGTTGAAGCTCAAGCTCACCACGAAGGGCCATATCCAATGTTAATCGAAAAAGTGTTTCAACGCCTGCAACCCCGGCGGGAATTTCGTTAAGCGGGCCCTGTTTAGCGGCAGCGGTATGGGGAGCGTGATCTGATGCGATGAGTCGAATCATTCCCTGCTTCAATGCCTCCACCAGCCGATTTCGGTTTTCCTCGGAGCGAATTGGAGGATATACCTTCATCGGCGTCCCCACTCTGGCATAGTCACGGTCGCTTAACGTCACGTATTGGGGACAGGTTTCGCAGGTGACAGACCCCCCACGCTTCGCGGCTTGATGCACAATGTGGGCGCCCTCCGCACTGCCCAAATGAACAATGTGAAGACGGACCCCCGTGTGCTCTGCCAAGTCCACTGCGGCATGAATCGCCATAACTTCCGTCAACTCGGGCCGGGTTTGCATCAACGCCTCATAATCGGTGCCGTTAGCGAGCACAGAGAGTGCAGCTATAACTGACTGATTCTCCGCGTGTACGGCTAATACCTGGCCGGCTTGCGCGACCCGTCGAAAGATTTCATAGACTTGGCCGTCAGACGGCGGCTCTAATACATCGGCTCCCGGGACGGGGTTATATACCAGTTCGTAAGTATGTGGATCCAGTGCATATCCCCAGAAGAACTTGAACCCGCAGGCGCCCTCACGTACCATCTCTTGAAACTCTTCAGGGGTGGTGGTGGCCAGCGCCAACCCCCATAGCCCGTAATCAACATAGGCGCGGCGTCCCAAGTATTCTCGCCGTTTCCGAAGTTCACTCGCGTTAAAAACCGCAGGCACACTGTTGGGCATTTCCAATATAGTGGTTACGCCACCAGCCGCAGCCGCCCGAGTGCTATGATAGAAGTCTTCTTTGTCGGGCCAGCCCGGATCACGTGAATGCACATGTGCGTCGATCATTCCCGGAAGTACCGCAAGCCCGGTGGCATCCAACACCGACGCCGCTTGTTGCCGTTCGCTGGTAATGGCGCCAATCCGACCACCGGATCCGTAGATATTCGCCTCATAGGAAGCACCTAATGTTACAATGAGGCCGTTTTCAATGCCAAAGTCCCACATAAAACCCACCCCCGTTGTTATCCCGCATGCGGGCGTCGCTCTGAGTCGGGATGCAATTCCCGGGCGGCGTCTTGGATGGCTTTGACCAGGGCGGCATACCCGGTGCAACGACAGAGGTTACCCCGGAGATGCTCCCGGATTTCCTGTTCGGAAGGGATCGCACGCTCCTGTAGCAGACTAGACGCGGCAACCAGCATTCCTGGGGTACAAAACCCGCACTGAACCGCCGCATGGTTTAAGAATTTCTCTGTAATGACCCTGCCGACCGGACTCTCCCCGACCTCTTCCACGGTTGTGATCTCGTGTCCGACGGCGGTACCAGCAAGCGTCATGCAGGCCAAGGTAAGCTCTCCGTCAATTAGTACGCTACAAGCTCCACATTCGCCGATTCCGCAGCCATACTTAGTCCCCATCAAATTTAATTGATCCCGCAGTACATTAAGCAGTAACGCCGAGCTGTTAATAAACAACCGGTAGGTTTTGTGGTTGACGGTTAAAGTCACCGGCGTCTCGCCACTTGTCATCATCGTGCCCCCTCGAATTCTTCCCACACTTGCCGCCACAAATCACTGACTATGACACCTGAGACTCGTCGGCGATACCATGCGGTGGAGCGCACGTCGTCGATTGGGTGAATGCTAGACTCCACCATGTGACGAATGTCCGCCCCTGCACGCTGGGCCATCCGGGCCGTTCGGTTCAATACCTGCTCGACCTCTAACAAGATTAAGGGGGTTGGAGCCACCGATCCCATAGCCACTTGCCACGTCGCCGCCCCGAGATCCGATCGCTGTACCGATACGACGACACTGAGTTTGGCGATATCTCCCGCCACCCGACCTACCTTACGAAAATGCCCAACCGACCGACTACCTTTATATCGTGGCAAAATCACTTGAGTCAGTACTTCGTCGGGGCGCTTAACTGTCAGTCCCGGACCCACAAAAAACTGGTCAGCAGGTACCAGTCGTTCCCCTTGGCGGCTCTCAAGCCGAAATTGCGCTCGGTGAGCCACCAGCGCTACAACTGAATCAGCCGCCGGAGAAGCATTAACTACATTGCCGCCAATAGTCCCCATCCGACGAATGGCTGGGCCCGCAATGGACAATATGGCTTCGTTCAACGCCGGGAACTCGCGGGTCAGCGCGGCATGGCTCGCAACCACCTCGAGCGGCGTGCCTGCACCAATATCAAAAGTGGATTCGGTCGCGCGAACACCACGCAGCTCCGGGAGCCATTGGCAGTTTATGACACGACCCGGGTTCTTTTTGCCCATTTTCATCTGCACCAAGAGGTCGGTTCCGCCAAATAATAGGGATGCGTCTTGCCCCGAATCTGCCAACATTGACAGCACCTCGTCGAGTGACTGGGGCGTAATGAGTTCAAAGTCCTGCGACAATACCCGTGAATTAGCGAGCATGTTCTCACCCCTATCTGTTGTCGGCTACACGTTCAACACGTGAGGCGCGTTTAATGCTTCAAGGAGCGCCTCAGGTGTGATCGGTAGGTCATACATTCGTACTCCCACGGCATTGTAGATAGCGTTGGCAACCGCCGACCAAACTGAACTCAGTGACGCCTCCGCAACGCCCTTGGCTCCAAATGGTCCGGTGGGTTCATAAGTATGGGCGTAATAGACTTCTAACGCGTCGGACGGCGGCACATCGCAAGAGGTACTCATACGGTAATCGGTCAGCCATCCTCCATGGGCCAATGCTCCTGATGGGAGCGTCTCGCTGTGTTCTTGCAGGGCAAACCCCACTCCTCGGGCAAAAGAACCCATCAGTTGCCCTTCCAGCAGGTCGGGATTAACAACCGTTCCGGCGTCCGACAGCAGGACCGCCCGCACAATCCGCACCTCGCCGGTTTCCGTATCCACCTCGACTTCCACAAAGTGGCCCATAAAACATGGCGGCGCCGATTGTTGGCGATAGCTGCCTGTTGCCGCTATGGTTCCCCAACTGTTTATTTGCGCCGTCTTGGCAATTTCGGCCAGGGTCAACTGACGGTCCGGGTTGCTCTTGGTAAACACGTGAGTCCCAGTCCCATAGTCCTCGTTATGGGCTAGGGTGACATCGTCGGTGGGCACCTGCAAAATGCGAGCTCCTGTCTCCAAAATTTGCCGATGCACCTTTTCAGCTACGTGCGCCGCTGCTCCGCCCCCGCAATATACTCCCCGGGTCGCATGGGTTGCTACGTCATACCCGGTAGTCCGCGTATCCACATCCGACAGCTCAACCATGTGATACGGCACGTGGAGAATGTCAGCCACAATTTTCACAATGGCCTCTCCCGTTCCGCCGCCGTGGTCAACTACCGGCGTCAGGATGTCCACGGTCCCGTCCTCGTTTACCTTGATGGTGGCACTGGAGTAGTCGATGACATCGCCAGGCTTTGGACCCCCGGTTCCGGAGGTGTGAAATCCACGGGCCACCCCCAATCCCCGCCGATACCGGCCCTGTTTGTCCACGGGTTTTTCGCGCCGATTCCATCCGATGCGGACCGAGCCCTCTCGCAGAATTTCCTCGACGCCGCAACTTTGAATAACAGACTTAATGGAAGGTCCCTGTCCCCAAAAGATGTCCCCTTCACCAATATAGTTTTGCAGTCGCAGATCAACAGGGTCACGTCCGAGCATTTCTGCGATAATATCTAAATGCTGTTCGACCGCAAAGTTGACCATATGGTTGCCGAATCCTTGCAGTGCGCAGGTTGGTACCTTGTTGGTATAGACTGCCTTGCCGTCAAATTGAAAGTTATGCCACTTATACAGCGAGGCCAGCCACCCGGCCATGACGCCGAGCAGGGCGTCCGCCTGAATGTGATGCGCCCCGATGTCCGCTACGACGTCCATTTTGGCGGCCGAAAAGGTCCCGTCGTTTTTTACGCCAACCGTCAACACCATCTCGGTCTGATAGTGGGCATGATCATAAAAATCATCCTCACGGGGACTAACGAGCTTAACCGGCCTTCCGGTTTTCAAAGCCATGCCCACGCAAATGGGGATAATCGAGTTCATCTGGATACTGGAACCGAAACTCCCGCCCAGCGCGAGCTTCATCACATTAATCTTCGAAAGTGGGATGTCATAGATCTGTCCGAGGACTTGCCGCACATTGTGGATCGACTGCACCGTGGCCCAGACGTTAATACCTCCGTTGGGTAACGGCTGGCAGACGGCGGCCTTGGTTTCCATTTGGCCATGGTACTTGCGGGGCGTGGTGTATCGGCGTTCCACAATGAAGTCGGCCCCGCGAAAGCCGTCATCAGGGTCACCTTCGGTGATGTGCCGTTCGACCGCAATGTTGTTGGCCATGTCTATCGGCCGATCGCCGAGCCAAATGCGGTCGTATAGCTTAGGGCTTTCGGAACGAAGCGCTTCTGCGGTACTAAGAACCGCCGGTAAGGGCTCAAAATCGATTCGAATTTGTTGTAGTGCCCGCACTGCCAATTCTTCGGTTTCCGCCGCCACTCCCACAATCGCTTCTCCCACGTGGCGGGCAATGGTGGGGAGCACGCGCCGATCCTTATAGGTTTTCGTGGGAATACTGACAATGCGCTCGTTATAAATGAAATCGGGGACGTCAAAGGGCGTCAGACAGACCGCCCCCAACGCCTCCGCACCGCTGGTATCCACATGCTGAATTCGCGCGTGAGCCAACGGGCTCCGGTAGACAGCCGCATACAACATGTGTGGCAAATAAATGTCGTGGGAATAGGGTTCTCTTCCGGTGATTTTGGCCACGCCATCCTTGCGCGGCAACTTGCGTCCGACTTCCGGCATCATTACCACTCCTCTCGTAATTACTGAGCGGCTTTAATCGGTTCATTGGGAGCAGTGCTGGCAGACAGCTGTCCTTTCATCCAGACGTAATACACCCAGCCTGACACCAGAACACCTATAATCCATGAGATGTCCCCACCACCCAACAACTTAGCGACCGGCCCTTCATAGACCGAACTGTTCATAAACGGGATTTCAGCCAAGAAGCCGATGAAGAACGAACCCAACCCCGCCCAATTCAGCTTGTGATACTCTCCATTAGGATCAAAGAAGGCCTGAGCTCTGTACCGTCCGTGCCGCAGCAAGTAGTAGTCAGTCAGATTGATCGCGGTCCACGGGATCATGAAGTACAGGAGGAAAAACAGGAAGTTCTCATAGCTCGCCAAGAGGTTGACCTTGTACAAGAAAGTTAAATAGGTCGCCACAATGGTAACCGGCACGATGAACCAGACTCGCAGGGCCAGCGTAGCCTCCAGTTTGTGAACAAACGCGTTTACTATGGTTAGAGAGGACATGAAGCCGCCGTAAATATTCAGCGTGTTGACGCTGAGAATGCCAAGGCCAACCGCAATCAATGCCAGCATTTTAAACCAGATACCCAAATGACCTGCCACCGTAGCAAAGCCAGTCACTGGGTCGGCATTGGGGGCCCAGGCCTGAACCAACACGCCCAGTATCATCATCCACACGCCGCTGACGACGGTGCCGCCGTATGTGTACCAAAACGCATTGCGAATCGACGTAGACGACGGCAGGTACCGGGAGTAGTCGGCGACGTAGGGTGCATAGGTGATTTCATATATGGCCGCCAGTGCCATCCCCAGCAGGAAGGGCCCAAGCATGAACCCGGAAGGCTTTACGACAATGTGGCCTACGGCTCCGACCCTGTCGAACAGCAAAAACGCCGTAAAGATAATAAAAACAATCGCGAACAAAACCGAAACCACTTTCTCAAATCGGTGAATCATGTTGTATCCAAATAAGGCCAAAAGCAAGTTGAGGATGGACATGATGATAATGCCAGCCGATACCGTGGTGTGGAATAGCATGGCGATTGCTTCACCGCCCAGTACCCCACCCGAGGCAAAAAACCCAATGTACATCGCCAGCACCAGGATTAACGGTAATGACGCCCCGTAGTATCCAAACTGAGCCCGGCTCTGAATCATTTGGGGCAGCCCGAGATGCGGACCTTGCGCCGAATGATAGGCCATAAAAATGGCACCGATAACGACGCCCAACGAAACAGACACCAGAGCCCATCCAAGAGAGAACCCTGTTACCACAGCCAACATGCCCGTGGTAATGGTCACCATCATTGCGTTGGCCCCAAACCACAAGGGAAACAGGGATCGAACCGTACCATGCCGCTCAGCTTCGGGAATGACATCAATGCTGTGTACCTCGACCATAAAATTCCCGTCCTCGTGGCTTTCTGATAAGTCAGTCCCCACAGTCATGCACCTCCTTACTAAACTAATGTCAGGATTGTCGTTTCTTTAAAGCCCTGAGTACGCGCTCCGGGGACGCCGGAAGACTTGTGACCCGCTCACCCACGGCGTCGCGAATCGCATTTAACACCGCCGGCGCAATGCCGTTACACGATGGTTCACCGACCCCCTTTGCGCCATAGGGACCCGCCCCAGTGGCTGATTCTAAAATCACAGTCTCGATATCGGGAACATCCATTGCGGTGGGGATCAGATATTCTCCAAAGGTGGTACTGGTCATCACCCCGTCCTGCACAGTTACCTCTTCCGAAAGCGCATATCCGAGGTTTTGCACGGTGCCGCCCTCCATCTGACCTTCGCAGTTGAGCCGGTTTATCACGGTACCCACGTCGAGTCCAT
>JAKADI010000034.1:0-3237 GCA_021820675.1 Bacillota bacterium
ATGGGATCGCCGTCAGGATTTTCCAGACGCAAGTTCCACTTGTGCTGCCCGTCCCAGCGGTATCCCAAACTTCCATTGGGAATGGCTGGGGAGGCACTCTTGGTGTCCCACACCATAGTCTTCCAATCAGCCTGATCTACGTCCAAGCCCAGGTCGTTGGCGTTGAGAAAGCGATCAGCCCTCCATAGGCCGCCGTCTTGGACGAGGGTGACGAGAAATGGCAAATCCGTATACGTTCTGGCATAGTCCAAAAAATATGGAGTAGGATGGTCCACGTAAAATTCTTTGAGGATGACATGCGCCATGGCCATGGCCAGCGCTGCATCCGTGCCGGCCTTGCATGGCAGCCACAGATCGGCGAATTTGATGTATTCGGCATAATCAGGACTAACCCCAACCACTTTGGTGCCATTGTACCGGCCTTCAACCATGAAGTGGGCGTCTGGGGTCCTCGTCATGGGCAAATTGGTGCCCCAAATAATGAAATAACTGGCGTTGTACCAATCCGCACTCTCGGGTACGTCGGTCTGCTCTCCCCAGATCTGCGGTGACGCCGGCGGAAGATCGGCATACCAATCGTAGAAACTGACCATGCTCCCGCCCATGAGGGAAATGAAGCGCGACCCGGCCGCAAAACTTACCTGAGACATCGCAGGAATAGGGCTGAATCCTGCAACTCGGTCCGGTCCGTACGTTTGTGCCGTGTCCAACATAGCGGCTGAAATGATTTCGCTGACACTATCCCAATCAGCCCGTATGAAGCCGCCTTTTCCGCGAGTTTCCTGATAGGCACGGCGTTTGGCAGGATCACTGACCAGAGTACGCCACGCTCGGAGAGGATTTTCTTCGTGCTTTCGAACCTCTTTCCAAGCAGACAGCAATTCCGCACGCACATAGGGGTATTTCACGCGGCCCGGACTATACAGATACCACGAATAGCTGGCTCCCCGGGGACAGCCGCGCGGCTCATACTCCGGAACATTGTCACCCAAGGAAGGATAATCGGTTTGCTGCGTCTCCCAGGTCACAATACCGCTTTTGACATGGATTTTCCAACTGCATGATCCCGTACAGTTGACGCCGTGTGTCGAACGCACCACCCGATCATGCCGCCAGCGGCCCCGGTACACCTCTTCCCATTCGCGGGAGCGCACATTTTCCTCGCTCCAGTCCTGGTTGATACGCTGGCCTCGTTTTAAATAATCCACCGACCGCAAAAGCTGGTTGCGTTTATTGGCCATCGTTCTCTCCTCTTCTCTCTGGTTGGGGCGATATTTGGCTACAGCGGGTCAAACCCCTGCCCCAGAATGCGAAAACCCGGCCGGCGAATTTCCGAGACAAACTCATCCCATTGCGCCGCATTGGCCGCAACAAGAATCAGATGATCAATTTGGCTGAAATCGTCAATCGAGAAAATCGCCGCCGCCACATCATCCGGAACCTCTCCAAACCGCATTTTCAGTAACACGAGGAGATCTGACCGGTCATCATCGGTAATGGGATAGGATGGGAATTGGTCTGGGGATCTATCATTCGTCACCGTGCTCGCCTCCCCGGTTATCTTTTTATACTTCATGATGGTTCATAAAATTCCGATAGTCTTGCTCAGCCTTGTCCGCCATCTCGCGGATAGCCGCTGAAAAAAAGTTCATCACCGACGCCGATGCATCCCTTAGTTCTTCCGGATCAAATGCCTGACTCCAGGCATTTGTGTTCCGTTGGAGTTTCACGACTTGGTCAGAAGGGGTTCCAGTGTCCACCAACGCTTCATATTCATAGGTATGGACACCAATCTCCTCGGACAGCTTTCTCAGGGCTTTGTAGCTTTCCGGATAAGCCCACCGCAGCGGCGTACTCACCGTGTCTCACTCCTCTTTACAGACAAAAGGCGGAGCACATTTTCCTCATGACGCGAATGGCGCGCGGACATATCTAGCAATTGGTGCATGACTGACACCGCCTCGTCATATTCGCCCCGAATCATCGCGCGTTCCAACTCAGAAGATCCTTGACGGATAGTACCGTGCTCATGGATAAGCTCATCAATGGTAGGTTGCAACGTGGTGTCAACTGTTAGCCATTCGTGGTATAGTCCCTGTTCTTCTTCCGCCGCATGAACCAAAATGCGCCCTTCCATCACTTGCAAAAACACCTCAGCAACACGCGCAAATCTCTCCCCGTTGTCTGACCCGTGCGCTTTCACAGCCATCCGGAACGCTTCGTCGGCCTCACGCCAAGCCGTATCGTGAATCGCATGATGCGATTCAACCTTCCTCAACGCCGGTCCGGACACTCTTCATCACTCCTTTTCCGGGTGCGAAAGGTGAGCGTGTTGTCCAACGACTATGACCGCATCGACGGGCCATAACCAGCACCCAATGTATCGTATTAAGATACTTATATGAATTTCACGAACCGGCTTCTGTGATCATTGTCACGGCCAGGTACCCCCGAACCTCGACAAATCCCGGGACACACCATTATCCACTGATTTCGAATATTTCAAGCCGATTCGCGGAGCAGGGATTCTTGGAAGTTTTCTGCTCCGTGCCGATTCGCCACGACTTGCCCAGATTTGCTTGATCTGTTCAATAAGATCATCCTCACCGATGCCCTGTTGCAGGAGATCTCTGAGATTCATGCCATGCTCTTCAAAAGGCACAGGAAAAAACGTCCGTCGTCAGACGGACGGGGCCGGGTACACTCTAGCAAAAAGGTTGCGCGACCGATCCGATTAGTCCGATTTTTCCCGCGCCTTCGTTATCGGCCTACCGGGAGACAACTTCCCCGTAATCGGCCACGTGTACAGGATGCAAAGGCCACCTTGCCGAAAGCATCTGCAAAATCTCCGCGAATGGTACCACCTCGTTAAGCGACCAACCGTTAGACATTTCCACATCCATAAATCAATGTAGCGCACAATATGCCCACTAACTCGGAACCTGTCCGCCAGGAGCGCGATATCCCTACCATAAATCCCCGTTTGATCATGACGTGACTTTTATCGGTACCAAACCAGCCTACGCTGCATAATCAAAACTCTTGGCCCGATACACCCCGTCCGGCCAGGTCGCCCAGGTCAACCTCACCCGTTGCACCAGCGTTAACCCGTGTCCAAATGCGATTATGACAGCTACACCCGGCCTTCTAGACTGGCTATCCTGTAGCAGCCAAAACCGCCTCGACGTCACCTCGGGTGAGGTCTTTCATTCAGGATTAGGCACCCTGATTGTCAGG
>JAKADI010000034.1:3247-9318 GCA_021820675.1 Bacillota bacterium
AGCGCGCAGTGAACGCGTTCGCTCAGGAAGAAGTGTTTTGGGGTTACGCGTGGGAAGATGTCATCGGCGAGTGAGTGGTAGCCTTCCAACTGGGGCGTGATCGGATCCGCCTTTTCCCTCATGATGGATCGTCACGATATTTCCGACAGCATATGGCGGCCAAAAGCCTTGCCCAGCCATCTCCAAAGCGCGCGCGAGGGCCTTTCCTCCTAAGCCCCAAAATTACCATGGACAGGCGCTATGGTCGTCGACCATTGTAGCGGACTGGCCTTGGTGAAACTGTTCGCCACCCAGGTGTCGCCATCAATCCTCAAGAAAACCCCCGCGTCAGTTACTGATTCCCAGCGCCTAAAGAGCGGTTAAGAGTCGGGATTGCGCATTAGCGGCTTTGGCGACAACCTTTCAGCCACACACATCTGTCGTACCGAATACAATAAATGACCTATCCGCGGAAGAACGGCATAAGACCTAATCGATCGGTATATTCGTCTGGGGTCCCACAAAAGGCGCCCGCATGCGCTCATGGTGCCGGGCCAATGTTTCTTGGGCCAGGTCGTATCCGGCATCGGCATGCCGGATCACCCCAATGCCCGGATCATTAAACAACACACGGGACAAGCGGCCAGCACTGTCTTCACTGCCATCAGCCACGACCACCGCCCCCGCGTGCAATGCGTAACCGATTCCGGTTCCTCCGCCATGATGAAACGAAACCCAGTGAGCACCCGATGCCGTATTCAACAAGGCATTGAGAATAGGCCAATCGGCAATAGCGTCCGACCCGTCTTGCATGGCTTCGGTTTCCCGGTATGGTGATGCGACCGAACCGGTATCATGATGGTCTCGCCCAAACACAACCGGAGCAGACAACACACCTTGAGCCACCCATTCATTCACTTTGAGGGCAAATCGGTCCCGTTCTCCTAGCCCCATATAGGCAATCCGGGCTGGCAGTCCCTGAAAGTGGATATACTTTTGAGCCAGGGTGAACCATCTGGAGAGCAATGGGTTGTCCCCAAACATCTCCAGAGCTAAGGCATCCAGCTTATAAATCTCATCAGCTTGACCCGACAGCACGGCCCACCGAAACGGTCCTTTGCCGGCGTTAAACAAATCGCGGATATATGCCGGAACATACCCAGGAATCTCAAAAGCATCCGTCACTCCCTGATCAAAAGCCTCCCGGCGAATGTTGTTGCCATAGTCGAAAGTCAAGGCCCCTGCTTTTTGCAAAATCAGTAGATTTCTCACATGCTGGGCAATGGAACATCGAGCCATCTGGAGATAGGTCGTGGGGTCCTGGTGGCGCAACACCTGAGCGTCGGTAGCACTCAACTCGTCCGGAATATATCCCATCAAGGGATCGTGGGCGGCCGTTTGGTCCGATAGCACGTCGGGAATAATGTGGCGTTCACTCAAGTACTGCAACAGCTCATTAGCGTGACAATGGACACCCAAAGAAATGGATTTCGACTCTTTTGTGGCTGTCAAGGCGTCATTGACTGCCTGCTCAATGCTGTCATAGCCCACGTCTAAGTAACCCGAATCAATCCGGCGCTGAATACGCTGGCCATCTGCTTCCGCAATCAAGGCGACACCGTCCAGCATTTTCGCGGCCAAGGGCTGTGCTGCCCCCATTCCCCCAAGCCCGGCCGACACATAAAGCTTGCCGCGCATGGTTCCACCGAAATGTTTGGCCGCTAAGGCTGCCAGTGTTTCAAATGTTCCCTGAATGACACCTTGGCTTCCGATATAAATCCAAGATCCTGCGGTCATTTGTCCAAACATGGTCAAGCCTTTTTTCTCAAGTCGGTCAAAATCTTCCAAAGTCGCCCACTTCCCCACCAGATTGGCATTGGCAATCAACACCCTCGGTGCGTGGGTCTGCGTTTTGAAAATGCCGACGGGTTTCCCTGATTGAATCAACAACGTCTCGTCATTCTCCAGATCAAGCAAACTTTCCACAATCTTGTCATAGGCCGGCCAAGAGCGTGCGGCCCGTCCCCGTCCTCCATAAACAATGCGCTCCCGGGGGTTTTCTCCGACCCGGGCGTCAAGGTTGTTCATCAACATCCTCAGTGCCGCTTCCTGTCCCCATCCCTTGCAATGCAAAATCGGGCCGGTCGGTGCTTCAATGCCCTTATGTTTGCCAAAATCCGCCATGCCACTCCCTCCCCTGATTTTTAGGCTAGATCGAAACCCCGCGAGTTCTTACATCCATTGCCGGCTCAATTGTTGAATACTTCGGAACAAACCATGCACGTCTTCTGTGTTAAGCTGCCCTCCCTGAACCACTTTTCTCCCCCCCACCACCACATGCCGAATGGCCGTCGAGCTCATAGCATAGACAATATTGGCCAATAGCGTTCCCCGGGACCACGGCAGCAGAGAGACATGTGTCAAGTCAATACCCACAAAATCCGCCAGCCGATTGGCCTCTAATCGTCCCGCATCCAAGTGCAACATGCTCGCGCCGTTTTCTGTTCCCATTTCCCAGACGTTCTGATGACTCAGTATCGTCGCGTCGAGGCTTTCGACTTTTTGCAGCAGAGCCGCCATACGCATTTCCTCGTATACGCTGGCACGGTTGTTGCTGCACCCGCCATCCGTCCCCAGTCCCACTGTTATCCCGGCATCTCTCAACAGCTTAAGCGGGGTTACCCCGTCTGCCAAAAACATGTTGCTGGACGGGCAATAGGCCAAGTTGGCCGATACCTGTCCCAATAAGTCAGCATCTCGGGGTCTGACCCACGTAAGATGCACCGCGATGAGTAAGGAGTCCAGGGCTCCAAGTTGTGCTAAGTGCTCTACAGGGTTCAGACCATTTTTTGCCCGTTGTTCTTCGATTTCAAATGGTTCTTCGGCGATATGCATGTGATAGGGCGTTTTGAGATCACGGGCCAACTCCACCGCTGCCCTGATCATCGCGTCAGACGCTCCATGAACACTATGCGGTGCCGGATGAATACTCACCATAGGGTTATTCTGATAACGGCCAACCAGACTGAGGGTTCGGTCCACCGCCTCTTCGGGCGTCTCCCGGTAAGCATCGGGAGCACCCTCCCAGTCATAAAAAGCCCGCGCCAGGATCAAACGGATTCCCACCTCCTGAGCCGCTTGAATCACCGCCAAATCGTTATCCAAACCGTGGTCATGCAAATAGAAAAAATCAACGACGGTGGTGATCCCCTGCAGAAGCATTTCGCTAAAAGCGAGTTTAGCTCCCAAATATAGCGCCTTCGCGTTTAAATACGGTGTCAGCCGATATAACGCCCGCTCCCGCCAGACCAGAAAAGGCTGGTCAACAGCCAGCCCGCGCAGCAAGTGTTGAAAAGAATGGCTATGCGTGTTTACGGTGCCGGGAACCAAGACCATGTTCGGCCACCGTTCCACAGCTATTCCAGGATAACGGGCCGCCAGAATCTTGGTGGGTCCCACCGCCATGATACGGCCCGTGTCACGACTGGCAACCAGGCTGAAGTTTTCGACAAACTCGCCGTTCACCCACATCCATTCGGGTTGATAGACCGTTAGCATCCCGTCACTTCCCTTAAGAAAGTTCTTTGAGATTTTCAGTCTGATCCCACTGATTTAGTGTTGTTATCAACACGTCGAGCGCCCGCGCCATATCTTGAGGGGTACAGTCTTCATCCGGGCAATGGCTTTTGCCGTTGCTGCGAATAAACAACATGCCCGTGGGCATCTTTTTGGCCAAATGAGCCGCATCGTGGCCGGCCCAGCTCACCAGGCCCGGGTGCTCTGGGTGATAGGCCGCAATACTGTGATGCAATAGCTCCTGGACACGCCTGTCCATGGAGACGGGATCCTGGGAGAGAATGACCGTCCGGCTCACCTTTAGACCCATTTCGTGGACCCGGGACTGAACCTGAGTCCAGAAGGTTTCCGCAACAGCATGCAAAAGTGACTGCTGGGGTGAACGCCATTCGACAATAAACTCGACCTGGGACGGTACAATATTCACAGAATTGGGGAACACGCTCACATAGCCCACGGTTCCCCGCACATCGCCCGAGAATTGTGTCTCCAGTCTTTGGAACACCTCCATTGCCCTCGCAAATGTTTGCACCGCATCACGCCTTCGGTCCCGCTCCGTAGTCCCCGCATGGTTTTGCTCCCCGGTAATGGTAATAGAGTGCCGCACGATGCCCGTAATCCTGGTCACCACCGCCAGGGGTAGACCTTGTTCCTGGAGCCTCGCCCCTTGTTCAATATGCGGTTCAATAAAGCCCCGAAGCCGGGACAGAGCCAGTTCTTGATGAGATGGAGCATTAGCCCGGCGCAAAGCCTCCGTCAATGAAACACCCTGGTCGTCTGTGACCCCTGCAATGTCTTCAAATGACAAGACGCCGGTGAGCAACCGGCTGCCGAGGGTGGAAAGCCGAAATGGATTGGGTTCCTCGCCACTCAGGACCAGCACGGCTAAAGTGTGCCGAGGCCGATAATCCTGTTCGCGCAGCGTTTGAATGCTTTCCATCCCCAACACCACGCCTAGAGCTCCATCATACGCTCCACCTTGCGTCACTGTATCAAGATGGGAGCCGATAGCCAAAATTTCCGGATGCTCGCCAGGATATAGGGCCCACATATTGCCAGCCGCATCGGTCGAGGGCTCAAGACCCGCGATGCCGGCTTCCGCCACAAACCATTGCCGGGCCAGAAGTTCGGCTGCGCCGCCAAAGGGACGGGTAATTCCGCCGGACGGATCCCGGCCAATTTGCGCGAGGACATCAACACGTTGCTTAAGACGCGAAAACGGTAATTTTTCCTGCACGGGTGTCACTCCTTAGGTTTGCCGGGACTCCTGGACCCATAGGCATCCAAACGCCGATCTCTGGCTTCCAGTTCTTCCAGACGAGTCGCAACATCGGGAAGACGTTGCGCCACCTGTCTCACCAAATAATTCGCCACAAACATTGGCGCTGCGTAAGAGTCAAACAATGACGCATTAGCCACCGGAATGACGACCACCGGATCGGCAAAAGCCATGACCGGCGACATAAAGCGATCAGTCAAGGCCGCAATTCGAACCCCGTTTTGCGCCGCATCCTGCATCCATTCCAACAGAATGCGTGCGTAACGTGAAAATACCCAGCCGACAATCACCGTATTTTCGACACGGTCCAACGCGAGATTATCCCATAACACCGTACCCGGAGTCGCTATTTCCACACCGCCCCGGATCTTTCCCAAACAATATGCTGTATAAGGGATTAAGGTCCCGGATATGCGAGCCCCCGCTAAAATAACGCGTGTACTGGTGCTCACATAATCCACCAACCGGTTCATCGCCTCACTGTCTAAAATTTCGGGAAGGCCCTCCAAATTGGCAATTTCCTGGGCCAACAACGGATCGGCGTCAGCGGGCAGGCTGGGGCGCAAATAAATCATGCGCTCGGGAGCCCTCCACTCCTCCCGCACCATGTCCTGCAATGATCCAATAAATTCGCTGAAACCCCGAAAACCCATGGTGTGGCAAAACCGGGTAACGGAAGCCTGACTCACGTCCGCTTCTCTGGCCAGTTCGGCAGCGCTCATAAAAGAGGCTTCGCGCAGATGGTCAGACAAAAACTTTCCAATTTGCTGATGGGCAGGCGATTCCCGCGCAGCGTCTCGGATCCTGTCCATGAATCCGTCAAGAGTAGCTAAGGCTTTCATGTACCAGTGACCTCGTTCAAAATTTTACAATATATGAATCTATTGTACCAAATTCATTGTATCACATGTATCAAGTCATTCGCCGGAAATGTATGCTCTCGTCCCTGAAGCCATCTCAAGCCACGGGCCGCTCGGACAACTCTTCGTCTCTACAATGACGCGGGTTCGTCTCGTTTTACGATTGCACGGTAAATACTTCCCGCATCATCGTAAAGCATCAACAAAGTTTTGTTGATTCCCCAATGGCTAATTCGCCTCCAAACGAGCAAGAAGATTGTTGCAATTCCCGCGGTTATTTGACATGATACGAATGATGACATTCATTCCATTCCCACCACTGATTGGTTTTATTAATTTTCTCTGTCCTTAAAAATTAAGGAGGACCGCGATAAAAC
>JAKADI010000035.1 GCA_021820675.1 Bacillota bacterium
CGTGGTGGACGTCGTGCCACAGTCCGGAGGAGCTATAATTTCAGGAAGCTGATTTGGAAAGTGGACACCATTTGTGGTGACGACGAGCATGATGACGGGATCCCCTCGTGGTTGGTCCTCATCCCAGATTGAGTTGGGAACAGGGTATTCGTGGTCGGTGGAGAGCATGCGGGCAAAAACATCTCATGACAACAATGCCGTCACTACGCCGATGGTTTCATTATGCGATGGGACCGCCCTTATCAGGAAACCTATGCACCCTATCGGATGAAGTCGGGACTTGCCTGTGGCAAATTGGTTATTCAGAGAATGCCGTAATGCAGTTGTTACTGCGGAAAATTGAACAGGACATTTCATGCCTAATCGTAAAAAAAGCAAAAAATTAATCGAGAGTGGTAGGATTTTTGCTTTTAACGTCGAAGATTATTTATCAGAATGTCAGTTCTTTGCTGCTGACCTAAATGGAATGAACTACATCATAATCTATTTTTGCCCAGGTTACTGGAGAACCTGGGCTATATTTTTTGCTCAAAAAGTCAGAATGTAAATGTAAAACATGCCTAAAGGCTGGGTCGACGGAATCGTTAAGGAGGGCCCTATGGCCAAGTTCAGAGCCTTTTGGAAAGACAACATTATCTTTGGATGCGCGACACTTCTATCGGGACTCTTTAATTATCTTTACCATGTTGTCCTGGCTCATGTTCTAGGGCCGCGACTTTATGGAGATTTAGCGACATTTTTGAATGTCACCAGTTTCATTGTGATTCCAGCTTCTGTCATTGTGCTCGTATATACCCGAATGGGTCAATCTCCGTCGAAATTTGCTTATATTCAGTCGATTGGACTATGGGCGGGTGGATTGGGTCTATGGTTACTCGTCTGGCTTATGAAAGGGACTTTGGCGCGAACATTCCATGTAAATACAACCTTGCTCATTGTTTATACAGCTGAGGTAGTACCTAGCATGGCCTTGGCTGCGAACGTGGGCATGTTGCAACGAAGTCGATGGTATTTGTGGGTGGGGTTATTGGGGGTTTTGAACACGGGTTTTCGGGTGCTTGCAGCTGCAAGCGCTTTGTGGAGCGAATACCGGCTCATGGCCGTAGGTCTGTTAGAGGGTATTGCTGCATGGGTAACATGGTTTGTTAGCAAGCTGATTGCCACACATGTCGCTTTAACAGGAGAGCGAACATCGTCAAGGGTGGTACTGGGAACGGCTGTTGTGGGAATTATCAACATCTTATTTGCTTTGGTTGATGGGTTAGCTGCCAAATATGCTTTATCTCCAGTCATTGCCGGCCAATACACAGGATTGGCCACTTTGGGTCACAGTTTACAATTCGTATCGGGTAGCCTGGGCACCGTTATGTTGACGGCGATATTGAGTGATCCCCGGTACCGCTATCGCTTTTTACTTATGACCTTGGTTGTTTACAGTATCTTGGCCGGTATTGGGGAATGGCTGTTTATCGCTTACCCTAAACTCTTGGTGTTAACCGTACTGGGCAAAGGATTTCTCGAGCTTGTGCCTTGGTTGGGTTTTTATGGATGGGGAATGATATGTCTTGGCCTACTCAATATTGTGATGCTCTATTCTGTTGCCCGACGACGGTGGGAAGTGGTATTTACCGCGGGAGGAGGATTGCTATACTGGACCTGGGCCCTTATTCAGGACCATTCTTTGGCAGGGTTTGTAATATCGACGACACACATTATGTTCGTTATTATGTGTCTAACAGTAACAGCATTGGCCGTTACTCAGATTTTTGGGACGCGGGTAGTCCGTCCTCAGAATTAGAGCATTCCTTAATCCAGAAGGCAGGCGATGACATTGTGTTAACTGTAGGAGAGGCACTGCAGGGTGCTGCCGCTCGATATAAAGATAAAAAGGCGTTGATATTCGGCGAGCAATCCCTGAGCTTCATCGATTTAGATCGCAGGACCAATCAAATTGCGCGAGCGTTATTGAACAAAGGTCTGGTTCAAGGTCACCGGGTTGGGCTTTTGCTGCCTAATGGCCTTGACATGGCCGAAGCCTACTTTGGACTCGCAAAAGCGGGAATGGTTGGGGTTCCAATTAATCTTCGCTGGTCGCAGGACGAGATTCACTATGCGTTGATGGACAGCCAAATCAGTGTGATCGTGGCAGACAAAGATTTTAGGCCGGCTTTAACAGCGGTCGAGACCCATATTCCTGTGTATTATACGCACTTAGGGGAAAAAGATCTATCCCACGGTTGGGATGCGCTCTTGGACTCGTCTGACGATGGCCCCCTGACGTTATCGATTAATGAAGAGGATCCCTGGGTGATTGTGTACACCTCTGGAACAACGGGTAAACCTAAAGGGGCTGTGAGGAGTCATGTCAGCAACATCATGATTGCCTTGACGTTAGCGGCAGAATTGGGAATTTCTTCGGATGACATTGGCATGGCTGTCCTTCCCATGTTTCACGTGAACTCGTTGTGGGTCGTGACCTTATCGGTCATTATCGGTGCTACCTGCGTGATTTACCCCCAACGGAGTATCCACCCTCAGTACATAGTCGATGAGATGAATAAGCATCATGTCACCTACAGCATGTTTGTTCCGACTCTCTTAAGCTTTTTGGCTGACGCCGTAGAATCTGGAAAGCTTGACGCTCAAACCTTGCGAGTCATACTTACCGCGTCCGCACCCTTGGACAGCACATTGCGAGACCGCATTTTGGCGGGGTTCCCAACAGTTCGCCTTTATGACATCTATGGATCAACGGAATATGGCGCGTGTACGGTTATACGGCATCGTCTCGACGGGCCTTTGGGATCGGTGGGGTACCCCATCGTAGGGCAAAGTCTTCGTATTCTTGATGAGCGGCACCACTCCGTACTGCCTGGACAAATCGGTGAAGTGTTCGTGAAAGGCCCCACATTGATGAAGGAATACTTCAATAACCAGTCAGCGACGCAAGCTAGTTTTACCCATGACGGTTATCTGACTGTGGGTGATATGGGATATCTCTCAGAAGATGGCCTGCTATACCTTGTGGACCGAAAACAAGACATGATTATTACCTCGGGAGAAAACGTCTATCCTGTCGAGGTAGAAGGGGTGTTGTCCCGTAGCCCAGATGTGGGTATGGCGACCGTTTTCGGGGTTCCTGATCCCAGACGAGGCGAGCGAGTGGTCGCTGTGGTTGTTCCCCGAGCCAATCATCGGGTGGATGTCGAACACTTGCATCAATTGGTCAAGGCCCACCTGGCCGATTACAAACGCCCCTACATAATTGACGTGATTGATTCACTTCCTATAGGACCGTCGGGAAAGGTCATTCGGCGTTTAGCCAAAGAACAATGGCTTCAACAGAATTCTCGTTAAAATCATACGGTAACAGAATCGGATATAAGGCTCAGGCAAATATACCTTCCAGAAGGAATACCCGAATGTTGTTGTTTATTGGCCATTTTCAGGGCGATTTGATTGCGCGGAGGTAACGAATTTTTTCTCCGCGGGAACTCAATGGAAACCTGATGAATCTAAGTATTGAGGTCTGAAAAATTTCGCTCTCTGTGGTTTTCTTTGATGCCGTCGAATTTTAACGGGCCATGTGGCCATTGGCCGCATATGAGGGCTAGGTATTAATCTGGAGGTCTCTTTATGTATAACAATGTCTACCGCTTAGCCGAACCGAAAGGACGCGAAGTGCCATCCTATTTTGATGGTGCCCGATGATTAATATCGTTTGATTCGGCTTTTTACTTTAATTATTTGTGTTCTGATAATAAAACGGAAGAGCGCTCCATTTGCTACTATGGAAAAAAATACGCTCGTGGCGGCCAGAAACGGATGGTACTCATGTTGACTCCTCCTTCATTACTTGCTCAACCGGAGAATTGGGATTTTCGCGATGCGGATACCAAAGAAGGTACGCATGTCATCCATTCGTACCCAGCTATGATGATTCCACAATTTGCACGGGGGCTCATCGCTCGATTACGCCACCAGAAACCAGAAGCGCAATCGTTACTCGACCCTTTTTGTGGGGCCGGGACGGTATTGGTGGAAGCCGCGCGCCAAGGACTGGCGCCGTGGGGCAATGACTTGAATCCATTAGCCTTGCGCATTGCGCGGGTCCGTACCACGCCGGTCGACGCAGACGTGCTTGGGTCTGAGATCGCGCACTTGCTTGACTCCTTGACTCCGGCCCACTTGTTTGCATGGGACGGTAAGGTGCCTGAATTCGCCGGGCGAGACTTCTGGTTCAAGGCAGAGATTAGCCGGGCATTGACCTTCATTCAGGAAAAGATCGCCGTCCTACTCAACCCTGATGTCCGTGCTCTGGCGGAAATGGCTTTTAGTGAAACCGTACGGTTAGTCTCCAACACTCGCAATGGGGAATTCAAACTCTACCGGATCCCGACGGACAAACTCGACAGGTTTCATCCTGATGTTCTGCACACCTTTCAGCAAATCCTCACTCGCTATCAAGCAGGATTGCAGGCGTTCGATGCTGAACTGCGGGTCGCGGCAGCACCAACGAGAATTGTTTACGGAGATACCTGTAACCTGACGAATGTTCCGAATCGATTTTTTGATTTGATGGTCACCTCGCCGCCCTACGGCGATTCGAGGACTACTGTCGCTTACGGACAATTTTCCCGGCTCTCGTTGGAATGGCTCGGGTTGCCCCCGGACGAGGCTCGCACTGTGGACCGGCAGCTGCTCGGTGGGCGGTTTCCGGTTGAATCTACGCCAGCTACCATTCCCTCAGCCGCGGTACAATCGGGAGTGGCTGCCATTGCTGAACAAGATCCAGTGCGGGCCCGCGAAGTAGAAGGATTCTATCGAGACTTAGACCGCGCCATCGGCTCTATTACGCAAAAGCTCAAACCCGGGGCAATGTGTGCCTGGGTGGTGGCTAACCGGACCGTTAAACGCGTCGAGCTGGCGACCAACACTATTATCGCGGAATTATCCAGTGCTCGAGGATACGAACTGGTGGAGGACTTGACCCGCAATATTCCCAATAAGCGTATGCCGTTGGCAAACAGCCCTAGTAATGTGCCCGGGGATATCGGTGCCACCATGACCCAGGAACATATGCTTATTCTGCGCTACCACGGTTCGCTAGCATGATCCGCTTCCTATGTCCTAACCACGGGGTGTCCCAGGGACTCTTGGCAGGAAAATAAACCGATGCCCCATCCCGTGG
This sequence comes from Bacillota bacterium, assembly GCA_021820675.1. Taxonomy (GTDB): domain Bacteria; phylum Bacillota; class Sulfobacillia; order Sulfobacillales; family Sulfobacillaceae; genus Sulfobacillus. Next base: position 5,192 of record JAKADI010000035.1, read on the forward strand.
TTTCATGGCCCCCTGACACGACTTGCCGGGCATGAGTCTTAGTGGAGAATTGGCTGATATCGTGGTACCACTTAGCTTGCGTGGCTCAGAAACTTTCAAACCCAAATGTGAGATACCCCCACTCTTGGACCAAATCTACGATCTCCAAAAATTGCGTTTGGTGATATAGTGATTTTGGAGAAATTTTCTTGATCCCATCGGCCTGTGTTGACGATTAGAAATTTGGGGCGTTTTGCATAGAGGATGGGTGCTGTGTAGACCGCACGTTTTTTTACAGTTTAACTCGGCACACTTTCCCGTTGCGCCTTCCGTCCACGCTGTGGCGCACAGTGTGGAGTTTCGAAGGTTTTTCGTGAATAACTAGAGATATGAAAACACCGGCTTTGCAAAATACCTGATGTTGTTGAACGCTTCATCCAAGTCATGTCTGGAGAGCATGTCGTCTTTCCCCATATATGATCATCCGGTCAAGGTTAAAGCTTGAGTGATGTCGTGAATTAAGTCGGCAGATGATTCTAAACCGACTGAGATACGCACAACGTCGGAGGAAATATGTCGTTCCTGACGTTCTTGGGGTGTCAATGCGGCATGACAATGGAGTTCTGGCAGAGAGACAATAGTCTCTGTGCCGCCAAATCCCGCGCCCACCCGCGCAAGCCGAAGATGACGCGTGAATCCTGGAACCCAAGTGGGATCCTTCAGGCGAATGGTAAGCATTTGGCCAAACCCTCGCATGGTTCTGACGGCTGTTTCGTGTCCCGGATGCGACGTGAGACCAGGATAATAGACACTTTGGATACGAGGATGGTTACTGAGTGCCACTGCCAGTTCCATGGCCGTTTGTTGTGCGCGGTCCATGCGTACCGGCAAGGTATGCAATCCACGTAAACTCATATAAGCATCGTCAGGCGAGAGTATCGCGCCACAGGCGTTTTGAATAAAATACAATTGACGGGCTAGCTCTTCGTCTTTAGTCACACACACCCCAGCCGTGATGTCGGAGTGGCCACCTATCATTTTGGTAGCTGAATGGATAACCAGGTCGGCTCCTAGACTCAGGGGATTTTGCAGGTAGGGCGTAATAAAGGTGTTGTCGACCATTACTAATAAGCCAAACTCGTGAGCCCATTGGGTTACATGTGAGATGTCCGTGACGTGTAAAAAGGGATTGCTAAAATTTTCAATGAGAATAGCACGGGTATCCGAAGTACGAGCGTCCGACACTGCCTGCATATCGTCGGTATCGATATAGCTGGCTTGAATTCCGAATCGACTAAATACACCTCGCAAAACACGCTGTGTGCCACCTTGACAATCACGAGTCACGATAAGGTGATCCCCTTGTGAACATAACATGAAGGCCGCGGTTAAGGCTGCCATGCCTGATGCGAAGGCCAAACCACGAACTCCTTGCTCTAATGCCGCCATGGCCGCCTCAAAAGTGTGCCGGGTGGGATTTCCCGACCGCGCATAATCATAGGCTGGGGGATCCCAAGGGTCCCCTTGGTGATAGGTGGTTGCGCGAAAAATGGGTGGTGTGACGGCCTGTGTGGCCGGGTCCACTTCATATCCGGTATGCACGAATTGGGTGCGTTGATCAATAATCGGATCTCACTCCTTAATTTAATTTTCCATTGTTGGGTCAACGCAATGCGTTGTCTAAATCGTTTAGGAGATCGTCAATATGCTCAATACCTACAGAGACGCGCATAAGACCTGGGATAATTCCCAATTCTCGCCGCATAGGTTCGGGCAGTTCTCGATGGGTTTCGTTGTAAGGGTGTGTTATTAACGATTCGACGCCGCCCAAACTTACTGCTGGCAGGATGATATGAAGCTTGTCCATTACTCTGGCATAGGATTCTGGTTGCGCCAGGACAAACGAGAGCATGGCCCCATGCCCGGATGCTTGGCGTAAATGAAGACGCTTCATGTCAGGTTCTGCCTGCTCTGGATAGTAGACATGCCGCACATTGGGGTGTTTAGAAAGAAATTGAGCGATGCTCCTTGCATTACTTTCTTGGCGATCCATCCTAATGGCCAGCGTTTTCATTCCTCTCAACAGTAACCAGGCATCCCATGGGCCTAAGATACTACCGGTTGCATTGGTCAGGTCGTTGAGGAGGTTGTATTGTTCGGGGGTCTTACAGACAATAGCACCAGCGAGAACATCGTTATGTCCGGCTAAATACTTGGTTGCACTGTAAACGACATAATCAGCTCCCAACTCTAAGGGCCTTTGCCTTATTGGTGTCATGAAAGTGTTGTCGACGGCCAAATGTGCGTCATAAGCATGGGCCAATTGGGCAAGCTCAGACAGTGGGCTGATACGCAATAACGGGTTGCTAGGCGTCTCGACGATGAAAAGGCGCGTTTTAGATGTGATGTGTTTTTCCACCTGGTTCACGTTGCGGGTGTTGACCATGGTGGATGCGATTCCAAACTTGGCAAAAATGTCAACCATAAGGCGGTACGTGCCCCCATAGGCGTCTTCGGTAATAATGACGTGATCACCCTGATGCAAGGTGTGTACTAAAGCGGCGAGGGCTGCCATACCGCTACTGTACACTAAGGCACCAGCGCCATTGTCAAGGCGGTTAATAGCGTCCTGGGCGCTGTGACGAGTTGGGTTTTCTGTTCGGCTATAGTCGTAAGGGCCTAGTTCTGCGCCAGGATGTTGATACGTGACTGTTTGATATATGGGAGTGCTAACCGCGCCATAGACCGGGTCATGTCCTACTCCAGAGTGAGCGGCAATGCTTTCTAGATGCCAAGTGGCAGATTCGTGTGCCGGCACGTTACGATCGTCCTTTCCATGCTGTTAAAATGAATTGGGTTTAATCTATCAAACTTATGAAGTGAGGAACCGATCCAGCATGTCGCGCGCATGCGCGCTTTGACGACTTTCCTGGATCAACTGTTCCAAGACCTCAGAGATCCAGTCATCAAAACTGATATGATCGGTCTTGAGCACAACATCATGGACAACTTTTTGGCGAAGACTTTCCAATCGACTTCCTTTACTTTTGAGTGCGTAGTGAAGGTTGTCAAATTGCAATGTGATCGAGGTGATTGCATTGTCACTAGAAAACAAGCCTGAGCGCCGTGACACTTGTACGCGTTCCGGCAAAGCTGCTTCGAACTTTTTAGCCAGTACGGATAGGAGCAGTGGGATATCGTGACGAATATCCCGGATACCCGCCGCCAACATTTCAAATGACATGCCATCACCATTATCCATCTATCACGCCTTCTTTCAGTAGATCGATAACCTTGCCGTTTAAACCGCGACATCAAAGATAATAATAGCCGTGATCCTACAGATCGTCTTCGTGGTCAAATCTATTTTCCCGAAAGATGACTCTATCCGCAAGTTCTTCACGGGCAAACAACACAATTTACCTATTTGACATTTCCTGACTTTTGATGTATTACGATTATTGAGGTGAGTGAACATGCATAGTCGTACGCCTTATACGTATCAGGTAGCTGATGGGGTTAAAGGATCGCTGATGGCGCGCACCTTAGGTTATTTAGCGCTATTGTTGATTATCCTAATGGCGGCCAGTCTGCTGGGGCTAGGCTTAGGGACAGCGGGGATGTGGATTGGATTCCTTGCCGCACTAGTGGGAACGATTTTTGTTTCACGCAGCCAGGCTAATGCGCCCATGGCCTTGTTTTGGGGCATCATTGTGGCTGCAGGATTAGGTATCGCGATTGCCCCGGTCTTGTGGTATGCGATTTTGTATCAACACCACCTTTTCATGACGACGATGGGAGCTCTTTTGGTGGCTATGCTCTTATCCGCCGCGGTGGTATCGTGGATTCCATGGGACTTTACAAAATTGGCGCCAATACTTTTTTTGGGCCTAGTAATGCTGGTCATTACGAGTTTGTTATCGTTTTTGTTCCCTAGTCTGTTCGGGGTTGTTGCATCACGCGCCTATAATTTGTTGGGGGTCGCAATTTTTACTGGCTATCTCATGGTCGATTTTGCGATTATGCGGGCTCGCGGGCGAGTATTACCGACGAATGGCGCTGCTGTAGTTCTCGCAGTCTCATTGCTCGTTGACATTATTAACCTG
>JAKADI010000036.1 GCA_021820675.1 Bacillota bacterium
ATTTTGTATAAAAGTGCGAAACTCATGTTCGTTGGTATGGCCAATAATGACTTCATCGGCCGAAATAAGTTGGAATCTTGTGGTTTTCATGTTGCCTTCTTGACTTAGGGACAGCAACTGATAAAGAAACTTCTCGTCAAGTTTCAGCATTTCCTGAAATTCGACTAATCCCCGGTTCGCTATATTCAATTCGCCGTCAAAGCGAAAAGCTCTCGGGTCTGATTCCGAGCCGTAATGGGCTAGTCCCTGAAAATCGACGGCCCCCGTCAAGTCCGCAATATCCTGTGATTTGGGATCGGAAGGTGCGTAAGTTCCCACACCAATCCTCTTATATTCGGACAGAACAATACGCTCAACCGGGACTTGACCGATACGCCCTTGATAGGTATTGCCCAAATGCCATTGGCACACCGGACACAATTCTCCCTCAATGTGTATTCCCAAATCTCTCTCCCATTCGGCCCGCATGGCCGTCGGTATCAAATGAAGGGGTTCTTCATGCATTGGGCATCCTTGAATACCAAATAATTGGCCTTCCGGCGTCGCCGTGAATGATTCCAGTCCTCTCTTTAGTAAGGTCACCAAAGTCGACTTTCCCCCACTAATCGGCCCTACTAGAAGAAGAATGCGCTTTTTAACTTCAAACCCTCGGGCTGCCGGTCGCAAGTAATCCTCTACCAACGTCGTGACCGTATTCTCAATGCCATACAGAGAATCAGAAAAGAAAGGATATTTCCGTCCGTCCGAACCGATTTTTCCATGACTCATCACCATACGCCATAACCGGTGATGGGCACTTTCTGCCACGTCGGGTATGGCACGAACAATATCAAGATATTGGCTAAACATTCCTGACCACTTGGGATCGACATGAACGGACTGGTTCTGAGATTGGTCTCCTCGCTCAGGTAACATGGTCTGCTCCTCCTTCATTCGGTGTTTTCTTTAGTTTCTCCATTAACGACCACATTAACCGTTTCTTGGAAATTTCCCATGCATATCCATTGTGATGCCATGTTCTAATGGAACCAGTGGTGGCGTCGCATATAAACCAACAGCGCAATGGTCACCAGAAACATCACCGACAATGAGTACCAATAACCGTAACGCCAATGGATCTCCGGGATCCAAAAGTTCATTCCGTAAATAGAAGCAATAGTGGTAGCAGGCAACGATAAAATGGATATAATTGTCAAGACCTTCATCACTTTATTGATTTCATTGGACTGCATCCCGGAAAAGGCTTCGACGATCCCCTCCAAGCCGTCGCGATAGGCTTCAATGTCGCTCAAGATTTCCTCAACTTGACTATACAAATCCTCAAAGTACGGCCGATTTTCGCGTTTAATGTAGGGAATGTGTTCTTTGAGCAGGGCAAAGATTTTTATCTCGGGGCGCACTACGTTATACAGCCAATAAGTTTTTTTGCGCAATTTCACAATTTGAAGGGAAAGATCCGCATTGGGACGCCGCAGCAACTTGACGTGCAGCGCTTCAAATTCTTCACCAATCCTGTGGGCTGCTTGGTAAAAATGATGCAAGTGGTTAAACAGTAAATGATAAAGGACCAAATCGAGTCCATTTTTCAGACTGTTGTCGGACACAGCTTGGCGCCAACTGGCATCGATTAAATTATTATCTCCGTAGAAGTGTGTGGTTACCAAAAAGTGCTGACCTAGAAATATGCCTATGGGCCGGCACACTTCGTCCGACACATCAACCCTCGGATCGGAAATCACGGCAACCATGGCATCCTCTTCAACCAAGAGTCCTGAAGGTCTCTCGTGTCCGTGCAACACCTTTTCCACGGCCACTGGGTGGGCCTGATATAAATGGTGGATAATCTCTCGCAATTGATCCCTTTCGCTCTGTTCGACATCCACCCAAAGCAAAGTTATCTCTTCAGGCCAGGCCGTTCGTGTGACCGTTTCTCCGTCAACTTTGGTGAGATATCTTGGCACTATCCCGTCCTCCTTCTCCTCCACCGCAATTTGACGTTCAGCAAGGCTCTTAATCAGTGTTCCTCATGTAAATGCATGTATGCCAAAACGCTAAATGATCCACAATAATGGCGATTGCAGCCGAACAAGGACATAAAGAAGCGGAACCAACAAAACCAAATTTGACGAAAGTCTTAACTTTGTAGGAGGATGCTATGTCAGGAAGCTCCGCACCCATCAATTGGACTCCCATGATTGTAGGATTTGCCGCAGGATTACTTGCGCGAATGATCTCTCTTAGGAGCGGCCGTTCACACTACCCGGGGTATCCCTCCGGTTATATTTCGCAAGTGGCCCTAGCGGTCATTGCCGCGATGATTGGCTCAAGTGTGCTCCCTGCTCTGATCGGAAAGCAGTTTACGGCCGCAACCTTTCTAACACTCGCCGCAACGCAGTTTCGCGATGTCAGAACCACTGAACGTCAAACCTTGGAACAAGAAGAAAAGTTGATTCTCGTATCCCGAGGTCCTGGATATATCGAAGGCATTGCCATCACTTATGAAGCGCGAAATTATCTAAGCATGTTGGTCGCGTTATTAACTTCGACAGTCACAGAATTTGGGGGTCTTGTGGTAGGCCTCATAGGGGGTGTCATCATTCTCATCATCGGCGAAATTTTTATGTCCGGAAAACACCTTGAAGATGTCATTGATGTTCAACCCGCCAAAATCTGGTTCGACAAAGGTTCCTTACTCTATGCGGGCGAAGTGATGATGATGGAAGTAGGGTTACCTCATTCACGTGAACGCTACGAAAAAGAAGGTCTGGCCGTCGTGCTTACGCCTAAAAACGAACGGGGTCAAGCCGTATTGTGGAATATCTCCCAACGCCAAGCCATCGCCTACGAGGCGGCTACCGCTGTCGGTGTGCAAAAGGACGTTGGTTATCCGGAACAAACCCCGTTGTGCCGGATGGCCATGCCTCAGGGAACAGGGAAAGCTGGTCTTTCCATCCTACCAGTCGAGCGAGACATGAACAAATTGATCCACGCGATTAAACGTACTCCAGTCCTAGAATCGAGCAAATGGACCCGCATTACCAGTCCCGTGTTAAATCGAGAGGAGATGTAACATTTGGCTGATGCACCAACTCCTGTGATGTTCGCAATTGTCACCACAAAGAAGGATTCCGTATCTGGAGGCATGGCCCCCATCTTCATCGCCGAAGATGAACAAGAACGGGAGCGCATTGCCATGTGGCTTACCCGCATCACCAATGCTATTGTGCATGATTTACACAACGGAACCTTTATCCTGACGGTCAACCAGGGCGGTTAGTGGCGTTCTCTTCATATTTCTGATACCATTAAATTGCACTCATGGTATCAGGAGGCCCGTTCACTGATGGATCTTTATGAGGGACTTATTAGCCGCCGCACTATCCACCGTTTTGACAATAAACCCGTTTCTGATGACGTTATCCGTCTGATGCTGAATGCCGCCATCCAGGCTCCGAACCACCATCTTAGTGAGCCATGGCGGTTTGTTGTTATCCGAGGGTCAAGTCTTAAAGATCTGGCTCATTACCGATATGAAGTGGCCCTGGCAAAGGCACGAAAACAGAACCGCCCTCAGGCTGAACGCATTGCCACTCAGGCCCGGGAAGACTATGCCATGCTTAGCGTGGTCATCGCTGTCGTCCAAATGCTCTCGGACGATCCTTATCGCCAACTCGAAGATTATGCAGCCGTGAGCTGTGCCACCTATGCGATGACCTTGGCAGCGTGGAATCTAGGCGTTGGCACATACTGGGGAACAGGCGCCATTACCCGTTACCCACCTGCCCTCCAACTCTGCCAAGTTTCCAACGATGAACGCATCGTCGCTTTTCTTCGCGTGGGTTATCCAGCGGTTGTTCCTCATGTTCCCCGCGTTCCAGCCGAAGAGAAGACCTTATGGCTCATATAATTGGCCACCAATACAAAAAGGAGGTATTCATGCCAAGTCGCATTTATACCCGTAACGGCGATGGCGGAGTAACACGCCTTAGCTCCGGCCACAAAATTGAAAAACATTCACAGAGGGTTACCTCCTACGGGACCCTCTATGAATTGAATGCCTTCGTCGGTCAGGCCCGATCATGCCTCATTCAATTCCGACCCACCCCGACGCACGAAACCTGGCAGATGCTCGAACAGTTTTTGCATGATCTTCAACATCGCCTTTTTATGGTTGGGCGCGATCTGTCGACTACGGGTACAGACAAAGTCTCGACACCCGACGCCCTAACCCAAAAACTTGAACAGTTAGCCGATCAGTTACGCAATAATACCCCCCCCTGGAAACCCTTTACGATTCCGGAAGGAAATCTCGCCGCAACAAGTCTTTACATCGCAACAACAGTCTGTCGGCGAGCCGAACGGGAAATTTGGACTCTAAACAAAATAGAAAAGGTCCCCCATAGCGTCCTAACCTTTATAAATCGTTTGTCAGACGTCCTGTTTGCCGCTGCGCGATATACTAATGCCACGTTGGGCATCCACGAAGAGCCTGCAGGCTTACCAGAAATTTTTTAGAGGGGACGCCGCACTCCATCCCCTCTAATTCCGCTCTATCACACGATCGTGACAACTCTGACCAGTCTCGTTAGTATCATCTTTCATAAAACGTCTCTCTTTGGCCATATGGGCCGCATTCGCCTTATATATTTTCCGTTCCCGGAGATATTAGACATCAAAAGGAGTGTTGTCCATTAATGCGTTAACGTTCCAAAAGGCCATTACCGCCCTGACTCTAGTCACTATCATATGGCTCGCCACGCCCCTTCCCTATGGCCATATGGGCATCACCAACCGGACCATGCTGGCCACACTTATCGCAGGGATTAGTGTCGGGGCAATGGGCGCAATAATCGACTTATTAATCGGTTACCGCATGATACGTTTCGAGCGCTTCCTCATGTGGGTGACCGTCACGGTCATAGACGCATATCTCGTCTCAGTCATCATCCCCGGCGTTCAAATTCCCGCCGTATCCATAGCTCTAACTGCCTTAACAACGGCCTTGGTAGAAATTCTTATGCCGGCACGGGTGTAATCACACCTCAAACAAAGGCAACCGAGAACGCCCCACCACCAAACTTAACCATAACGCAGCCAGTCCCAACCACACCAATCCCAACATGAGATGGGGCAATTGGATGATCAACCCCACTCCCAGCGCGAGCGAATACCACGGGATGATCCGTCCTGCCCAAAAGTGAAAACAATGCGTCTCTTTAGCGGCCATAATAGCTGTAGCAGCCAATGACAATGCCCATCCTCCCAATGCCCAAAACGGCCATACCAAGAGACCGGCTACAACTAGCGCCCGAACCATCCAGCGCCACTCTTTGAGCCAAACAAGAAACGTCCAGCCGGCAACCACTATCGCCACACTTAGCCACCCTTGCATCCAAAACTCCAAGGGCCGGCTTTCCATAAATTGACCTAGCGCTTCCCCCGTTAACCCGACAACCAACAGAATCAAACTCCAGCGGTAAACTTTATCGCGTTTTGCCGGATAAGGAGGCATACTAATTCCCGGCGGTGGAACCAAATGCTGAATGAGTTCTTCACGTGATATCTTGCTCAAGCTCTCCACCTCGTTTTCTGTTCAACCCATCTTCCACAAGCCACGACTCCGGACAACTGCCGCAGAGCATCTAAACTTTCCCATTCGGGTCCCACCACGACATCATCAAACTGATACCCTCGCCCCTTCTCGTTTCCCACAATCACCGGACATGTTCCAGGAAATCGTTTAGACGTTCGCCTTAATGTTCTCTCCCACCATCTTACATCGATTGGGCCTGTAACACGCACATAAATTGGACCTGTTGCAACCGGCCATGATAGGCCAAAACTTTTCAACGCATCAACCACGAGTGAATCGTTTGTCACAGATGTATTAAACAACTCCAACTGTGACGAGCGGATAGCCCGACCTGGCAATGCTCTTAAACACCCCGACTCGTAGATAAGATCAGCCAGCCGAGGGCTCAGGAGGTTGGCTATTCGCGAATAGGCCTCGTTTTGAGACGTATACGGCCCTGTGTTCGCGCGCTCTTGCTGAATCTGTGTCGCCTGCTCAAGGCTAATTCCCCGTATTAGTCCAAAACCGGCATAAATGTTCCCGTCTGATGCAACGTAGAATTCGTTGTTACTATAACGAATATCGGGTGGACGAATGACAATCCCTTGTGATACCGCCTGGGTCATTTGCGCAGCCAAACGTTCTGCCCCTAGACTACTCAATTCAGCGGCCCAAAATTCCAACGGAACATGCGCTTTGAGAAATGCCATATAGTAACTGAGCAATCCATAAGCCGCCGCATGGGATTTGTTAAACCCATAATCGGCAAACGCCACAATGCGCTCCCATAAAGTCATGGACTCTTTCAATGCTAGCCCATTTTCCTGAGCCCGGGTGATAAACTCTGACGCCATGTCGTTGAGCGAATGGCGATCTTTTTTGCTGATAACGCGGCGAAATATATCTGCTTCCGCTAAAGTGTAGCCAGCTACCCGTTGTACCAAGATCATCAATTGCTCTTGATATATCATTACGCCAAAGGTGTCTTGGCAGATCTTCCCTAAAATATCTTGAGGTAAGGGTTCTCGGCGGTGACGCCGCTGAAGATACGTTTGAATCGTGTCCATAGGTCCTGGCCGGTATAGGGCAACCACGTCAATGATGTCTTCAGCTCGCTCAGGCTGAAGACGTTGGAGTAACTGCCGTACTCCTTTGCCGTCTAATTGAAAAATCCCGTCGGTGTCTCCCCGCCCAAGGAGCCTCAAAGTTCGCGAATCCTTGGCGTCGACCGTTTCGAAAACGTCCTCGTAATGCTGGTGAATGCGGTCCATGACACTAAGGGTCCGTAAGCCAAACACATCGAGTTTCAAGAGTCCTAAATGTTCAATGGATGTCATATCCATTTGGGTTACCAGGTTTCCGTCTTGGTCCTCAACACACGGTATGAACTCTCTTAGGGGACGGTTGGAGAGCACAACACCCGCAGCATGAATGGATGCATGCCGGGGCAATCCCTCCAGTAGGGAACAAATCTCCCACCATTGTCCACTCGGATCGACTTCGTTCATAAGCTGTGGCAATTTTGGAGCACTATGAACATTACCGATTAATTTCACCCGCCGCAAAATGTCGTCGACACTCCCGGCAGGAATACGCAAGGCACGGGCCACATCCCTAATGACGGCCCGTCTACCCAGGGTTCCGTAGGTCCCGATCTGAGCAACATGGCCCGCTCCCCACCTCTGACGTAAATATGCTATTAATTGATAACGTTTGGTCGAATCGACATCGATATCAATATCGGGAAGGCTTTGGCGATGCGGGTTGAGAAATCTTTCAAAGATAAGTCCGTACTTCACGGGATCGATGCGGGTGATGCCCAAGGTCCGTGCTAAAAGGCTCCCTGCCGCGGATCCTCGTCCCGGCCCAATTGCAATATGATGCTCTTTGGCATAATGTACTAAGTCGTCCACAATCAAGAAATATGATGCAAATCCCATGCGCAAAACAATGTTCAATTCGTACTGAAGGTGCTCAGCATACTTTGCGAACGGTTGAGGATTCCATCTCCTAAGTTCAGACCAGGCCCGGTGCACTAGCAACTGTTCATCTGTTCCGAGTTGGTCCTGCACCGTCGGCATGTAGGAACGTTGGTCAGGGAGAACGCGCGGTGGTGCATCATGGAACAAGGACGTGAGCCAAGAATTAGGGTAAGACGCCAATACTGTGTGGTAATCCGGAATATTGGCAGCGTAGGCTGAGGGTTTATACGTACCAAGACGGGTTAGGACACGATATGCCTGGATAGCCCCTGGGTGCTTGTTAAAGCGAATAGGATAAGCGGGTATCCATGGTAGACCATGCCATGGATCCTCTGGCAGTAATTCTTCAACAACGACCCCAAATGGTAACGTCTGCAGCCAAGACCGTTGTGGTTCCCACACCGGCCGCATTTCGCGCCACAATAATAAGAGAAGATGAGATGATGCCACCTGATCTATATCATCAGCGATTTCGGTGCCCGCCATCTGACACAATTCTTGCCAACCGGTGGCGTTCAGAGCGTAAAGCGAAACCAGGCACGAAGCCGCCCCAATTTGTACGGGACGGCTCAGTCCGATCCACGGCGTTACGTCGCGCCGCCGCGCTTCCCGGTCAAATTGCTCGGCCGCGGCCAAAGAAAGATAGTCGGCCAACCCGGCCGCCTCATATCCTGCAGATTGCAACTCGGACAGACCAACCGTTACATCCCACGTCGATTGCAGCAACGAGTACGCGGACCAAATATTCAGTAGCGGAAAGGACTGCATGGAGATACTTACCTAACCTTCCAGGATTTTATAATTTTTGGATCTTTTCCCGTTTACGCAGGGTCTTATCTAACGTCGCCTTTCGTAATCTCACCGATTTCGGAGTAATTTCGACCAGTTCATCCGACTTGACATACTCCAAAGCCATATCCAGTGTTAATGGGCGTGGTGTCGTTAGTCGTATGGCTTCATCCGACGTTGAACTACGCATATTGGTGACATGTTTCTTTTTACAGACATTTAGTTCCAGATCCGTGGGCCGACTGTTTTCGCCAACCACCATCCCTGCATACACCGGAGTGCCAGGCCCGATAAAGAGGATGCCGCGTTGTTGCGCGTTATCCAAAGCGTAGGACGTCGTCACGCCATCTTCAATCGCAATCAGTGCCCCGCGCGGAGCTTCTTCAATGATTCCGGAATAGAGTTGATACCCTTCAAACAAGTGATTCATGATCCCGTATCCTCGGGTTTGATTCACAAAGGCTGTTCGGAATCCCAACAATCCACGGGCTGGAACAATAAATTCTAATCGAGTTTGACTCGGACCGGCCTGCCCCATATGAACCATTTCCGCCTTGCGGGGCCCTAATAGTTCCATAACCGGTCCCACATACTCATCAGGCACATCAAGATAGAGATGCTCGACGGGCTCCATTAATCCTTCCGGGGTCTTGCGCATAATAACTTCCGGTTTGGACACTTCCAATTCGTAGCCCTCACGTCGCATCAGTTCTAACAAGATTCCCAGATGCAATTCGCCGCGACCGGATACCCGAAAAACTTCTGCATCTTCCGTATCCTCAACCTTCAACGCCACGTTACGCTCTTGCTCGCGTAGGAGTCGGTCCCGTA
>JAKADI010000037.1 GCA_021820675.1 Bacillota bacterium
TTTGAACATATGGTACGGCTGGGTCGTGAACATCATCGGCGAATGCATGACCATCGACGGAATCTTCTCCGTTTATCATCCGTTATTACCTTGGGCATCGGTTAGAGATGGTCGTCATCGGGTCTAACGCTGGCTGGCTACGAGCGATCCCCCGGGGCAGGAGGTAGACCCGCCAATATTTTACTTACTATCGTACGGGAAAATCCTTCTGCGCTCCGGTGTGGAGAACAGACGCTGTCCTATACTTCGTAGGGCAGTTTTCGGGGGAGCGGTGCCTTCCACGGCCTACAGTACTGGGGCAGTCACGTATAAAATGCTCATGGTCATAGTGGGGTGAGCATTCTAAATAAGTAACGGCCAACACAAGCATGGGCGGGTGAAGGATCTTCGGTGGAATTGCCCCGTTTGTATGTCCTGACAAGAATCCTCCGAGCGGGCATTAATTAATGAGGATAGTAAATATTCGGAATAGGAGATCGACTAGCGATGATCACACGTGATTTACAGCCAATTACCGAAGTTGCAGCGCAGTTAGGTTTGAACCGTACGGATATTATTGGATATGGGACCTATAAAGCGAAAATTCCACTGGATGTTGTTTATCAAAAACCACGTCGCGCGAAGTTGGTGCTAGTGACTGCCAGCAATGCCCCTCCCGCGGGGGAGGGGCAGCCTACCAGGTCTGTCGGGCTATCACGGGCCTTAACCCGTATGGGGGTCCAGACGACGGCCGTATTACGTGAACCATCGATGGGGCCTACATTTGGGATGAAAGGTGGGGCTACCGGCGGCGGGGCTTCGCGCGTCGAGCCATCGACAGAGATCAATTTGCACTTCACTGGGGATTTTCATGCAATTACAGCGGCTCACAATTTGCTCGCTGCGCTGATTGATAATGAATTATTCCATGGAAGCCGCCTGCAGGTGAATCCCAAACACGTTTTGTGGAAACGTGTACTGGATGTCAATGATCGGGCCCTGCGGCATGTGATAATCGGGCTAGGTGGCTCGGGGCAAGGGACTGTTCGTGAAACGGGTTTTGATATTACCGCCGCATCCGAAGTTATGGCAGTTTTGACCCTGGCGCATGATTTGACAGACCTTAGACGCCGGTTAGGTCGCATGGTCGTTGCAAGCCACGGGCGGGAGATGGTTACCGTTCAGGACGTGGGGGCCCAGGATGCATTGACTGCTATCCTGGAAGATGCGATGATGCCAAATCTTGTCCAAACCCGGGAGCATAGTCCTGTCATTATTCATGGGGGGCCTTTTGCTAACATCGCTCATGGATGCAACAGTATCGTGGCGACCGAAGCGGGTCTGCGCTTTTCGGACATAGTCATCACGGAAGCGGGATTTGGCGCGGATCTAGGAGCCGAAAAATTTTTGGATATTAAAGCACCGGAAGCTCAATTGATACCGGATATGGCGGTCGTCGTAGTTACCTTAAGGGCACTGCGTTATCATGGCGGTCAAGTCTTGAAGGAAGTGAATCAGCCTAACTTAGCAGCGTTACGTGCCGGCATGGCTAACTTGTCCAAACACTTGGAGAACCTTCGGCGATTCGGACTTCCCGTGATTGTGGCCATCAATAAATTCCCGACTGACGCGCAAGACGAAATTGATTGGTTGCTCCGGGAATTGTCACAACAAAATGTGGCGGCATCTGCTGCTGATGTGTACGGTCAAGGGGGAGCAGGAGGCGAATCTTTGGCCCGGTTGGTTATGCAGACCCTGAACAACACGTCAAGTCATTATGCGCCGTTGTATCATAGTTCGGATTCATTAGAACGCAAAATCGAAAAGATTGTCACAGAGATTTATGGAGGCAGCGGAGTAGACTACGCTCCCGCGGCAATGAAGACCTTAAGCCGTCTACACGACTGGGGTGAAGAGAATTTGAAAGTGTGTATTGCGAAGACCCAATATTCGTTGAGCGATAATCCCAAATTATTAGGGCGTCCACAAGGTTTTCGGGTAACTATTCGCGATATCGATATTGCCCGGGGAGCTGGTTACATTGTGCCGTTAGCTGGAGAGATGATTCGGATGCCAGGGTTACCGAAAGAACCAGCGGCCTACCGCGTTCAAATTGACGAGGCTGGCGCCGTCTCGGGAATTGAGTGAGGGCCGTTATGGGATTAAGAAGCATAATATTCGACGTGGACGGAACATTGGCCGATACCGAGAGAGAGGGGCACCTGTGGGCCTATAATCGAGCCTTCGAGTTGCGGGGATTGCCGTTTCGATGGTCTGTAGCTCTTTACCACGAATTGTTGGTTGTGGCAGGCGGAAAAGAGCGTCTTACCTATTATCTGGCTCAACATCCAGCTTACAATATATTGTCCAGCGATGATATCCGGGAGTTGTACGAACTCAAGACATCTTTGTATATCCGGCGCGTGAAGACCGGCGGAATCTCACTGCGCGGCGGGATCCGGCAATTGGTCGAAGAATGCTCTGCCCGCGGGATCATGTTAGCCATTGCGACAACAACCCACCATGCTAACGTGGAAGCACTGCTATCAATTCATTTTGGGACGCGTTGGCCACAACTGTTCCCCATTATCATTGCGGGAGATGAAGTCCCGGTCAAAAAACCTAATCCCGCCGTATACCAACGATGTCTAGAGCAACTCCACCTTGCAGCTGACGAGGTTATTGCCATAGAAGACTCGGCGATTGGCTTTCAGGCTGCGACACAGGCGGCTATTCAGACTGTCGTGACGTTGAATGTGTGGACCTACCACCAAACGTTTACCGGCGCTCTGGCCACTATAACAGGACTCGGTACGCGTGATAAGGGAGCTTATGGAATAGCGCCCCCGGGATGGGGCCGATACCATATTAGCCCGGAACAACTCGAAATATGGCTGAATGACGTGAAGGAAAAAAGGACGAATAGCTTAAGTGGACGAGGTGGAGCAGGTTCTTGACAGTTTCCTAACAGATTGCGTACGCCAGATTTGAACATAAAGATCGGATATTAACAGACACTCCTCTGCTGCATCGTCTGTCAACGGCTAATTTGTCATCCCAAAGTGCAAGAGGACCACTATTGCCGCCGCTTTCAACACCAGAAGGTTGGGGACGGCGGGAAAGGTCATTGTCCAGGGAATACTCAACAATCGTCCCTAAGCCCAGGATCGTAAAACTGGTTCGACGTATGGGCACAAGGTCCCGAAAAACTGGCCTATAGAGAGGGAGAAAAGTGTGATCATTGGTGCGATAAGGGGACAAGCCCATCAGAAACCGGTGAAGATGTCGCTTGATAAGGTGTAAGAAACCTTTATGTCATAGTTTATCGCAATGTCCAGATCGTCAGTCATGGGTGACAAGCCTGAGGCACGCATAGCGCAGTTCCATAACTGGTTTTTGACGTCGTGAATTTTTTGATTCATCTTTCCTGCCTTCCGCCCACAACTGATACGGAGCGCGCACCGAAAGATTCCATTGCTGGCATGCTAACACATCAACGAAAACAAACGATCTACAAAGAAATTTATACGATTTGTAGCATTATTGTCGAATTCCATGTGCTCTTCATCTACTGATGACGGAACCGATGGAATTCGTGTTCTGTATTCGGTCATATCGAATCTGAAACTTGTCGCGATTTGTCGTATAAGGTATTATTCAGACCAGCAAAGAAGGGGCGGGGTTCGAGGGGATGAAATGAATTTGAGCGTACCGTGAGAGGCAGGGGACCGGATACAGTCTAAGAAGCCGCGTAGCCCTAAGCGGGGCTTCACCCTTCCATCCCAGACAGGTTCTTATCTATGCTTGAACGATCAATGCTGGGATATGAGATATTCGTCTAATGGGTTGCAATGTGTCACCAGTGTGCATGGCTTTGCATAACTTTAGCAATTGGGGTGGATCGATGCGTCCTTTAACAGCACTATATGCAAGAGTGGTCCAAGAGTGGGACCACAATGCTCATCAAGTCGAGTTGATCAATCGGCATGTTGCCCGTTGGTTTAGTCCCTCGGATCCGATCCATAGTCTCTATTTTGTGGTGTCAACGAATGGAGTTGTAAAAGTCCAATTCGGTGAGGGGCCGGATATCTATGGGGTTGTGGGACGAGAGTTAGGTTGGTCCAGTGGTGAGTTGGCTTCATTAAATGTAACGACACAAAACGGAGTATGGACGATCAATAGCCTGGAAACGACCATTGTCTTGGAAAACCAAAAGATGATGATCCGGTCTGCGCAGAGTCTTTTTGAAATTACCCAATGGGGAAATGTGGACTCCAGTGTCCAATGCGCTATGCGTGTGTCGCCGACCGAGAAATTATTTGGATTAGGTGAAAAAGTGGGTGGCCTCGATAAGCGTGGTCGAATGTGGACTCAATGGACTACGGATGTGAGCCCGCACGGGCCGAATACGGACCCCCTGTACCAAGCTGTACCGTTTGCCGTGTTGGCTGACACAGCCCAGTGGCGAGGGGTTTTTGTGGCGACGAGCGAACGAAGCTATTTTGATGCCTCCCAGGAGGATTTACTATACATTGCTGTGGACAAGGGCCCAATGTTTTTATATGTTATCCCGGGAACAGACCCCCAAGACATTATTGGCCGCTATACTGCGATGACAGGTCGGATGCCTCTGCCGTCACTTATGGCATTAGGCTTTCATCAAAGTCGCTATAGTTATATGTCTTCTGAAGAAGTATTGGCCGTTGCCCAAAAATTTCGGGAGCACGAGATTCCTCTTGATGTGATCCATCTGGATATTGATTATATGGATGAATACCGTGTGTTTACCTTTAACACGAAGACGTATGACAATCCTGGCCAGTTGGCCACCTCATTAAAAACTTTAGGAGTGTCATTGGTGGCGATAGTTGATCCGGGAGTTAAAGTGGATGATCAGTATGCTGTATACCGAGAAGGCCATGCCCGAGGATTTTTTGTTCGCTACGAAAACGGCAACGAATTTCATAGCCGAGTTTGGCCGGGGTTATGTGCGTTTCCGGATTTTTTGCTGCCTGCTGTTCGGTCATGGTGGGGCGAATGGAATAAGCGATTGTTAGCCGCTGGGATCTCGGGGATTTGGAATGACATGAACGAACCGGCGTTATGGGGAGAGAATCCCGTATATAAAAATAAATTGGCGGCAGAGGAATACGGAATGGTGCATCACACGGAAGATGGCCAGGCGTGGCCCCACTATACCATTCATAATCTCTACGCTTTACTCGAGGCGGCATCAACCTTTGAGGGTATGCAGGAGATACAAGAGAGACCCTTTATCCTAACCCGTTCCGGATTTAGTGGAATCCAGCGCTATGCGGCTGTATGGACCGGCGATAATTCGAGCAGTTGGGATCATTTGGCTATGGCCATACCCATGTGTCTTAATCTGGGACTATCTGGCATTCCTTTGGTGGGATCGGATATCGGGGGATTTTTAGGCGAAGCGTCTGCGGAATTATACACCCGGTGGATCCAAATGGGGAGCTTTTTTCCATTTGTCAGGGCCCATACGGATAGTGGTACTGCGCCTAACGAGCCTTGGTCTTATGGTGACGAGGCTTTAGCTGTTGCTCGTGACTATATCCGTTATCGATACCGTCTTCTTTCATATTGGTACTCCTTGTCATACGAATCGCATATCACAGGCAGCCCTCTAATCCGCCCATTATGGTGGAGTGATGCCGAATCGTTGGACGTTGAATGGGACGACCAGTTTCTAGTGGGGGATAGTTTAATGGTTGCGCCGGTTATTCATGAAGGGGCGACTGAGCGCGAGGTGTATTTTCCCAACGGACCATGGTGGAATGTTTGGGAACGGCGGTGGCATCAGGGGTTGCATCGTGGGGTCGTTGATGCGCCCATGGAACGCCTGCCGCTATTTTTGCGTGCGGGAGCGATTATCCCTTTAAGTCCCATTGTTTCGTCAACGCATGAATGGCAAACGAGCCCCTGGCCGGACCAAATTTTGGTGATTCGTGGGTGGGGACAATTTACTCTGTATGCCGATGATGGCCATTCCACGGCCTACCAAAACGGCGAGTATTTCCGGATTACTCTTGACGTGCAGGAATTAGACGACCGGCGGGTGCGCGTCGAGTGGAGCCTGGAACACCGTCCGGAATACTCACAGCTGTTATTTAAACCTGTCGTGCTACGTGTCGGACCTTTTAACCATGCCCCCCGCGCAATTGATCTTTATCAGACTGGACGTCGGCGAGAAGTACCTGTGCATTTTACTCAGGAGTTTTGTGAGTTAGCTGTAGATATTACGGCATCGTCCGGATGCGTCGATATTTCAACGGAATGATGTTGTTGCTATAGCAATTGGCGTTGTAACAAGAACTAAGAGACGTAAGCAGGGTCGGCAGGAGCCTGGGTGGTCTAACCCAGGCTCCTGCTTTTGGTGCTAGTGGTGGCTGGGGCTAACATGGTGAACTGAAAGCACACCTTATTGACTTCTGTTTTTGCGGGGGATGACCAGGTGGGACTTAGCATATGTTCAAGCAGAAGGGAGGAGAATGGATTGCTGCACCCATCTACGGCACATCCGGGCTTTGTTGCCGCATTTTTTGTAGCGAGTACGACCATCGCAACGACGTGGTGCTTGATTTCCAATCTGTTGGTGGGCATGATCGTGGTCATTGTGTCAATGCCGCTGCTTGTGGCCTGGAGTGTAGCGTGCTTCAGAATTGTCGAACCTGTATCACTAGGACGCGACTGGACGATGGCCTGCATGGTGGGGGGAACGGCTGGCGGGATTCTTGGAGGATTGATATTTATCGTGGTATGTGGAGAGACAACTGCCATGTCGACGATTATGGGAACCAGTATGGTGGGCATGATTGGCGGAACATTATGTGGTTGGGGATTTTACGGATGAATGTAGACCAGGTCTTTTTATCCTAAATTTGATCCCTTCGAGGGTGCCTCTTATGGCCAAAAAAGTTATTTGGTTCTTCGAAACTTAATGCTATTGGAACTTTTGTGACTCGATTTCTCGAATGATTCCGCCGGACTTGGTATAGCAAAATCCGTATCCAGGTTCCTTGAATACTCCGAATCTCTTGTGGAACGTCCATTATCCCCTGGGAAGCCTCGAATGAAGACCGCGGCTTGCTCCGACTCCGCCGCGATTTCCAGGGTAGATCCTCCAAATACTGCGTGGACATGTCCTGCGGATTGATCGGCCAAAGCAACCTCCCAACTAAGCCTTCTTTCGGTGCATCGGCTGCGGGTTCGCTGGCCCGGCCGACACCATCGCCGCGGGCAACAGGGCGGTGGTCAACCCGCCTCACGCGGAGCCTGCGCAACAGGCATCTGCAATCTCCGTCCTTTAGGGTAGGGTAGGGTAGGGTTGTTGACTGACTCGAAATCGCCCACTTGTCTGCACTAACGATTCGTGATTTTTTCGTACCAGGCTGTTATGTTAACGCATACTCTATTCGGATGTCAGGCCACGCCCATGATGACGTCAGATTAGAGTGCAATCCGATAGGTATGAACACGTGTGCCTTACGGTCACAGAGTTCTCCCTGGCAAAACCTCCACCGCTAAAAGCCAAAAAGGCCTTGGCACAGGGCAAGGTTCTACAATTTGTGTCCAAATAACGTACAGGACAGCGCAAAACGATGAGGAAATCATCACGAGGCTCTCGCGGTCATGCAGCAAGAAAGGAGAAGATAAATGAGACTGTCAAATCATCGGTGTATACCAGGTGGCCAACAGGTTGTTGTTGTCCACGGCTCGCATGGAATGGTGAATGTTATAATGGTGAATGTTATCCACCTAGGCGTGGAGATACCGGATTTCTTATCGGACCTTTAAAAAAAGTCCTGACCCCAGCACTTGTTCTCTAACAGGTTGGTCGCGTCGGTTTCCACCTGCAACAATCGGCACATCGGAGGAGGGGTTTGTACGGAACGAAAAGGACAGTAGGCTGAAGAGTTCTCTTCGTTCTGATGCTAACCAACGGTCGTGTACACCAATAATCAGAGCGTTAAGGCGCTAACAGGCAGGATAACCCATTAAAGATCGGCTTTTGTCCAATGCCATTAAATGCATCAGTAGATTCGTGGAACTTTGTGGAACTTTAAGGGGAGATATTCTTTGGCCAGTATCATCCATGCCTCCACGGCTAATCATGTCAATCAAGCAAAAGAACTGTTTGCCGAATATGCGAACTCGTTGGAGATTGATTTAGGATTTCAAAATTTTGATAAAGAGTGGAAAAATCTCCCTGGAGAGTATGGAGCTTCAGTGGACGGATGTTTATTGCTGGCTGTAGACAATAAGCAACCCTGCGGGTGTGTGGCTTTGAGGAAGATAGACGAAATGACTTGTGAAATGAAGAGGCTGTATGTCAGACCCCAGTGGACCGGACAAGGAATCGGAAAAAGGCTGGCCATGTCTATCATCGAAGAAGCGAAAGCCCTGGGATATCGCTTTATGCGATTAGACACGTTGCCCATGATGAAGCAGGCCGTCTCGCTATATCAATCCTTAGGGTTTTATCCCATTGAACCCTATAGATTTAATCCTTTCGAGGGAGCGATGTACTTGGAAGTGGATTTAAAAAACTGATGTAGCCTCATTATCGGGGACGTTAGTGCCCTATGGCCGCGGGCCGAACAGCGCCGTGCGGCGTGGGAAAATATTGATTTAACCACACTAGTTTGGGAAACTCCGCGATCAATCGGCACTATTCCGAGCCAATTATTGAAGATGGAATTCAGTGCCGCGACATGGTTCGTCTCACGTTGGATCTTCTCTAAATGGGGGAAGGCTGTTTTTTGTTATTTTAGTTGTGTCCGATAATGGACATTATGTTAACTAATCCGATATCGGGGCACTCTGTCAGCGATATCAAGATATTCGCAATAAATTCGCCGTTTCGTGTCATCAAAGCAGACCAGGTGGAAAAGACGGATTCCGCTGGCTTCCGAGCGTATCACATGGTGCCATCCGTGGTCTGCAGCTGGACCGTGACACTGGCGACCTTCCCGGGATGGATCTAGTGCGTTGTCAGCGGACGACACCGCAAAATCATGGGTTTGGCCGTGCTGGCACATGTTTCGCTGGCTTCGGTCACGTCCAGGTGCCGTAGTCGCCATGTCCCTATTGGATGGGCAACTATGCAGAGTTCGCGGGTCAAGTCTGGGGACCCAAAGGATAATCTCACCATAGGGGGGGAGG
>JAKADI010000038.1 GCA_021820675.1 Bacillota bacterium
GGTTGTTATGGTCGGTGCTGTTCACCGTTCCTGTCTGGCTTGGAATGATTCCCATGATATTTGGAGTCGGCCCCAACTGGCTTGACAACCCCATCTTATTAGCCGTGTTCGCCACCATAGTCGAGTGGGGTCCAGGTTGGGGTTTCATTCACCGTGCCTGGATGAATTTGCAGCATAAAAATGCCAATATGGATGTTTTAGTGGCGACCGGCACCTTGGCCGCGTGGGGCCTGTCAATGTATGATTTGGTCGTTCATGGTCCCTTATATTTTGACGTATCCGCTACGGTCATCACCCTTATCCTCGTCGGAAAATATCTCGAAGCGGTCGCCAAAGGCCGAACCAGCCAGGCTATCCAGGAACTATTGGCATTGCGTCCTCACGAAACCCGGCGCCGAACAGCCTCAGGCGAGTGGGAAACGATCAGCGTCGATGCGGTTCGTCCCCAGGATCTATTACAGGTCTTAGCAGGCGAAAGATTTCCCGTTGACGGCCAGGTGGTGTCCGGCCATGGCAGTGTCGACGAATCCATGTTAACCGGTGAACCGTTGCCCCAGGACAAAAAACCTGGTGACATAGTCTCGGCCGGAACTCTTAATGGTTCCTCAACTCTGGAAATCCGTGCCGAACGCGTAGGCCAGGAAACAACCCTGGCCCACATCATCACAGCCGTCGAAGAGGCTCAAGCGACTAAGGCCCCAGTTCAGCGCTTTGCCGACACCATTGCCAATGTGTTTGTTCCCGTCGTCATTGCCATTGCCATTCTGACCTTTGTGCTGTGGGGAATACTAACCGGGCACTGGCGACCGGCGTTGCTCGACGGCGTCGCCGTATTGGTGGTGGCTTGTCCATGCGCGCTGGGGTTGGCCACACCGACCGCGGTGATGGTGGGATCCGGCATTGGGGCCAAACGTGGCATCCTCTACCGCAACGGCGCTGCCTTGGAAACGGCAAGCCGCATTAATCTGGTGGCCTTTGACAAGACCGGCACTTTGACCCGTGGCAAACCCGATGTCCAGCAACTACTGGCCGCGGACGAATATACCCCTATCCAGTTGTTAGAGTGGGCAGCCGCCATTGAGCGGGAATCGACGCATCCTTTAGCTCAAGCCGTTTTGCGCAGCGCTAAACAGGAAGGCGCCATGAAGACGGTTGCCGAAGACGTTTACACAGAACCGGGGAAGGGTATGGTCGGATATATTGACGACCAAGAAGTGGTGGTCGGTAATCTGGCGCTTATGGAAGAATACCACTTTTCCATTCCCCAGTCGTTCCAGCAAGACGTTCAGTCGTGGCATGAAAAGGGGGCAAGCGCTATCTGGGTTGGACACTCGGGCCAGTTGGCCGGCGTCATTATTGTGGCCGACCAGATCCGCGATGATGCCCCGGATACGATTGCCGCATTGCACAAGCGAGGAATTCAAGTCGCCCTGTTGACGGGGGATCAGAAGCCCGTCGCCCAGGCCATCCAGCAAACCTTGCACCTGGACCGGGCCTATGGCGGACTGCTACCCGACGAAAAATCCCGGATTATCAGCGCGTTGCGAACCGAAGGGTTCCGCGTCCTGATGGTAGGAGACGGGATCAATGACGCCCCGGCATTAGCCACAGCCGACTTAGGCCTGGCAGTCGGTTCCGGGACCGATATCGCACTAGAAACCGCCGATATCGCCCTGTTGGCGCCTGAAATTTACGGAGTCATCCGAGCGTTAACATTGGGCCATAAGACATTAGGAAAAATCCACCAAAATCTGTTTTGGTCCGCGATCTACAATGTGCTGATGATCCCCCTGGCGGCGTTGGGGATCATTACACCGGTATTAGCCGGCGCCGCGATGGCCCTCAGTTCCGTTTCCGTCGTATCCAACTCTCTCCTGTTAAAAACGGCCAAGCTTCCTGACACCCCCCATTCGGCCGGAATACCGGAAGGAGGTGACCTTTAAGCATGGCCAAAGCCGTCGACGTCGTCTGCCAAATGAATCTAGACATTACGGAAAACACCCCATATGTCGATTATCAAGATCAGCGCTATTATTTTTGTTGTACCGGATGCGCTAAAGCTTTTGAACAAAATCCCGATCCATTCATTAAGCCTTGAGCAGCGTCACGTTCTAAATGTTCCGGGTATGCGGGACACATACCCGGATTTTATAACTGTATAACCCCAAGACTAAAACCCTAAAAATCGGAAGGCACTCCCCCTTGCGCTCAATGCACACTTGATAGAGATACTTTATCCCGCAACGATTTTTGGTGTGTTCACTTTATTTGGGCATGACATCAGTCCTAATATCACACCTCCCATATCAGGGCCCAAACCTGCAATGATTAAACTACGCCTGACTTATGATAGTCTCCCATCTGCGGAGTGCTAATAAGTTTATATGAGGGATGAGGGCATTTTAGACCGATTATGTTGCTGGATTTTCGCGGGGGGATTAGGGCACCGGCATTAGACCAGTTGGTTGGCTACGCTACTGCCACAGGGAATGGGGGCTCGATCCGCACTGAGTCGACGAGTCGGTCCCCCACGTCCTACGGGGTCCGTTTACCTTCCCGGAAGAGGCGCTCCACCGAAAGATGCCAGGGACTGTTGCAATGGTGGCGAGGGAAAATAATGATGATGAAGTGCCAGATTATCGCCTCCTCACGAGCACCTGGCAGATCCCCCCTCAGAAGGCTGCCCCTTTTGGGGACAGCCTTAACAGGGAGCATATACGGCAAGGGATTGCCTCTTTAACGTTCCCGCTTGTCAATTTCTTACGGGGACATTGCATTGTCTTGAGAGGTAAGAGCCCACAAATCGCCGTACACTGGTCGGCGGCATGGCCAAAAGAGATTAAAGGACCGCCACACGGCACCTGTTGGACATTACCCGTGTCCATACAGCCCGCGACAAATGAGACATAACGGGCTTGGCGCTACATGTTATGTTATCTACCCCCGAGCCTTATTAGAAGAGGTAAACTGAATATCGAGAGTACGCAGATACGTTTGGAGACCCGCATCTTGCACCGGCAAAATATAGGCGGTCTCCCTGGACTCGTTATAGTGGGCATGCCACATACCAGGCGGAGTGACAAATGCCTTTCCCGGCTCCCAATCGACCCGAATCGGATCGATGATTTCTTGTGTCCTAGGGTTGATGGTGGAACCGAGCAGCGTGTAAGTGCCCACTTTAGCGTCCACGACAAAGTCTAGCGCAACGGAGTTATGCCGGTGAGGCATCTGTATAGTGCCTGGCTCGATGAGTCCAAACATGGCCCATAACGTATGGGTCACGGTCTGAGTCTCGGGGAAATTGGCGTGATTCAAGAGCACTGACACCCGGTTCCGATTATGGGCGTCTGGCGCCTTGGCCACACGCCGTAATTCGGCGCGAACCTGTTCGCTGGGGAACAGTGTAGCCTCAAACCGAGGCACACTGGCTTTGACACCTAAATACTCGAGGAGCGGCTGGTCGATGACATAATACAGTGCGGCATCCATTTCAGCCACATGGCGTGCCGTGCTCCCGCCAGGCAGGACAAAGAAATCTCCAGCTCGCCAGTCTAAGAAGCGCCCATCGAGTTCGGTGTGCCCCGCCCCTCGGATAACATAATAGAGTTCACTGGTGGCATTTGGGTGAGTCACCACCTTCTCACCCGCATGAATGGTAACATAATGGGCCAATAACGCGGGACTGGTGGCTGGGTAAGCCACATGCAATTCATCCGCCAAGTCCAATGGGATAATACGCGTGGGACCGCCTTGATACAGGCTGGCAGGAAACTCCCGTGCCGGAACCGGGCTAATAGTTCCACTTCCAATCGGGTCGGCGGCTTGGGAATATTCGAAGTACTGCGCATCGCGGGACCAGTTTTCATCGGCGATGCCCACGGTTAGCGTGGCATTCGGTAAGTTCGCGCCTTTCATGAAATATCGCCTCCTAATGCCATGCTATGATTCATTGGTCATATCGTCCAATATTAAAATTGATGTCTGTGATATGCTCATGCTATCATTGCTTGTGGAGGACACTATCAATGGAACTGCGCCAACTTCGGTACTTCATGGCAGTCGCCGACACGTTAAGTTTTCGGCAGGCTGCTAGTCGATTACAAATGACTCAGCCGCCCCTGAGCCAACAAATCCGACTATTGGAACATGAACTCGGCGTCGCCTTATTTGACCGCTCGACACACCATGTACGGTTGACAGACGTCGGTCACGTGTTTCATGAGCAGGTCCGATCGGTACTCGATCGACTCGATGTTGCCGTTCAAAGTGTCCATGATGAGGCGTTGGGCAGAACCGGAACCATACAAGTCGGCTTTGTGGGTTCGGCGACTTATGATGTTCTTCCACGGGTCATGCGCCACACGCGTGCGGCGTTACCAGGCCTAAATGTCCATTTACAGCAACTGACCTCCGGGGAACAGATCACCGCATTGTTGGAAAGCCGCCTCGATGTTGGTTTTCTCCGTCCACCGGTGGATAACCATTCGATTTGTGTCCACAGCATTATGGAAAATCCGTATGTAGCTGCCATCCCCACTCAACATCCACTAGCTGAGAAGCAAACGGTCGAGGTCACCGACTTGCGTACTGTTGCGTTTGTCCTCCTGTCTCGGACCACATGGCCGGCGTTTTTCGATGGGATCATCGCAATCTGTCAAAATCATGGCCAATTCTCCCCTCACATCGTTCAAGAAGCGCCGGAATTTCAAACCATACTGGGATTGGTTGCCGCGGGGCTTGGTATTAGCATTGTACCGGCTGACGCCCAAAACTGGAATTCACAGCATGTCGTCTACCGTCCCTTGGGCGGACCCTGGCCGTTGGCCGCTATGATTCTCGCGTGGCACCACACGAACACACGACCCGCGGTCCTCCAATTTCTCAACCTGGCCCGCTCTTCCAAGGCACTTTAAGATATTGGAAATCATTTTTAGCCCTTTGCGGTATTCTGACATACCCAATGCGGGACCAAGAGCAAGGCACATCACCGCAAAGACAATACGGGTTAAAATACCCGGTCAATTCCCGGACTGCATAATCGGCCGTGACGGGGTATTAGGCAAGAAAACCTGAACCATGAACCGCTCGCCTTCCCGATAACTGAGCTCTAGTCATAAATGAGGGGAACACAACAAGAAACGCCGGTTCATCCCGTTCGGACGAAGAGTGCCAAACCCGTTCCCGCAATGCGTATTGGACGGGTAAAACACCATTAATTTGCATCAGGCCGCAAGACATTTTGTGCAGATAAAAATCGTTTGATTTCATCTTTAATGCCGTCCCGAACGCGGCGAAAAGCGGCCATAATCTCTTCATCCGTGCCTTGCGCACGGGCCGGATCCTCGAACCCCCAGTGCAGACGGGTAACTTCCGGCGGTGTTATCGGGCAGTGATCACGCGCATCGCCACATAGCGTAATCACAAAATCGGCTTTGCGCAATCGTGCATAATCGATCAATTTTGACTGATGCTGTGATATGTCTATTCCCACTTCGGCCATCGCCTGCACGGCTCGGGGATTAAGACCATGAACCTCAATTCCCGCACTTTCGACGTGAACACCACTTTTGGCTAAGTGCCGCGCAAACCCTTCTGCCATTTGTGAGCGGCATGAATTTCCCGTACAGAGAAAATAAATCACCATATCATGGACTCCTATTCTCTAAGCTAGTATCAGGCGTCTAGGCCTTTGGGTCACACGTTATATTATCACATTACTATGTTGTTATGTCTTCGCCCAAATCTACCGACTCGCTTCTGTTACGGCAGAATACCCTCGTCGCATGATTAAGGGTGAAGGAACTCCAGCCAAAAATCCATGGCGTGCATGGCAAGGTAGGCAATCCAAAACGCCGTTTCCCGCTGGGCTCCAATTCGCGTGACAGACCCTATGAAGGAAATTGCCGCAACCAGTGCCCATGTTTCTGACCAATGAGGTATAACGGCCGCCATCATGCCAGGGATAAGAATAAGCACTGCAAATACATTTAATACGTGCGGATTTCAAGAAGACGTGTTCGCGCCAAAGGTTGGCATGTCCTGAACCCCTCCCATTCACCGATAATCAACACCGTCTGTAATACGGATACAGCCCAATGATCGATCGCAATACCAACCGATTCAAACGTCTTGCTCATAGGGGAAACGAATCGTTCCATCCTATGAAAACCTAGCGACACGCCCTAGCCGATCTGGGAATAGGTGTGTTGGAGGGTTTGAGTCATATCATGCACCATGCTTTGGCCCGACCGCGAATTAAACCGACCACGTCAAGTCCGGGAATAGCCAGCAGTCCTGCCACTGAGAGCTCTCCCAACATTCCCCCCACGAACTAACGTCATCGGCCGAGATCACTCAAGACCATGGCTCGGGAGAGGCGCGACTACACCTCTACCGCTATGGCCCACGTCTTGATCACGCCGCCATTCGGCCATAGGTCAGCTTTACTTCGGTTGTGAAAGCTTGACCTGGTCACAGAACCTGTGCCGATCCATGCGTTCCCAAGCTAGAGCACCTTAAGGTAATCATCTTTTTGTGATTGTGACCAGAAAATTAAATTATAATCGTCTGGAATCCTCCTGCCGAGTTCGTCTTTCATAAAGAACGCTGGATGCCCCCACAGATGTTCTCCCAATCCAGCATAAATGCCGGACATGGACAAAAATATGATGAAACCCCACTTTAATTCAATGTACCAGCCTAATTTTTGAGCGGCATAAGTTACGGCGAAAATTAACCCTAGCACAAGAGACCGGTTCCTGATGATCTGCGAAGTCATTTTCGCCCTCCGTCGATCAAAATACCGATAGATGGGTTGACGAAGGCGAATCGCGAGAAAAATTAAGGCAATGATAGATGAGGGGTTGCCACCAATTCGGTCCGACAGTGCGCCACAAAGGAACTTCGCCTAAAAACCCAAACGCGTCCATGGCCAGGTAGAAAATCCAAATGGCGCTTTCCCGGGTGGCCCCAATTGGCGTCACCGATCCGATGATCGCGCTGACTGCGAGCACCACCACAAGCGATGCTGCAATCAGTGCCCAGGTTTCTGACCAATGGGGCATAAAAGCTGCCGCGATGCCAGGAAGAAGAAGTATCACGGGGAATAGGTGTAATGCGCGCGGATTCCAAGGGGACGTATTTTTGCGAACGGTTGTCATGTACTTAGCCTCTCCACTTCGATGTCTAGAACGGATACAGTCCAATGATCGATCGCGGCGCCAGCCGACTCAAACGTCTTGCCCATATGGGAAACGGATTGTTCCACACTATGAAAACCTGCAGATACGCCCCGGCCGCTCTGAGAATAAGTGCGCTGAAGAGCTTGGATCATGTCATACGTCATTCTTTGAGCCTAGGGGCTCCCGAGAGCAACAGCCGATATTAGCACCACGCCCACCCCCACTAACAGGTCGACCTCGGAAATAGCAATGAGTCCTGCCACTATAGTGGACGACGTAATGTTGATGGCTCCATAAGTTCCAATTCTCACGGTAGCCTGAGCCAAAAATCCTGCGCTGGCATAACCTTGCCGGGACCGGGAGTGAGGACCCCAGGACCTGTAATCGTAAACAGGCTGAATAACACCTGCAACCCCAACCATCCCGCCACCCGCCACCCGCCAGCGATGATTTCCAAAAAGATGACAATGCGATATCAAACGACGCCATAGCACTTGCCTTAGCAGCCCCACTTACCGTCAAGGTTGCGGCCACGTCGGCACTGGATGGCAAATACAGCACATTTTCAGCCGGATTAATGGATCGATACGGTCAGTACGTGATGAAGAATCGGGAGGCGGCACCGATTTACCCGAATCAGCAAGGAAGAAGCGCATGACTGCCGTCACCCGGGCAACTCAGGCTCCAAGACTCCGCGCACAGAGAGCCTTCTTCTGTCTCTGCCGATCGAAGCAATTCCGGGATAACCATGCCGATCAGCCAAAATGACGGCACGACAAAGTCTCTTCTGTCCACCTGGCCACGATACGGTTACCACAACTTTTCCATTGATGGCGAATCATGGGAAACACCCATCATCATCCCTCCATTTGCGGGTTAACTCGGGGTCAGGGCGCCGTGCACGTAAATCATTACAAGGCCCCAAATTGGTTGGCAATTTGGACGTCGATGGACTGGTATTGCTGAGCAGCCTGAGACATCAATCGGCTAATAGACATAAGGGCTTGATTGAGCCCAGCCGCGTCTCGTTGCCATTGGGCCCATAATCCTTCAAAGCGAGCTTGCCCAACGCCTGCCCAGTCCATCACCCAGGGGTTGCACCATCGACTGAAGTTGTTGCGGTATCGATCGAATGCTATCAGCTCCGGAAGATAACTGAGTCGAGAGCTGAGCAACTTGTTCCGGAGTGACGCGAATCATTCCTGCCAACGCTCATTGCCTCCTCCATAGCTAAACCAAAGAGCCCTAACACCTCAAATCCCTGCATCAATCAATCCAAACGTCTACAATTCGCCCCGATTCACTGAGCGCTTCGGATTGATGATGTCACGGCCTTTGGACAAATTGTTTATGGTCCTCACATGGGGTATGGGGGGTGCCCCCCAAAATACAACACGGGTATAATACCATAATTTACAATTTTATGCTACTATTTTACTAATGATTTTTACTCTCTCTTAGATATATCCCTCAAATCAAGTGACACCATCATCAGAAAGACAGGGAACACTATGCCCCGCATGATTGACGTCGTACCAACAGCGCTAGTGAGTGCTGGTTCCGCAGTTGCGACACGAGGAGACAAACTGTCAGCCGTAACGGCAACCCTAAACTGTGAAGCCCGCAAATTGCCCGGACAACGGCAAGGGGCGACGGCCTTTGCATACCAGGCATTTGGGACTGAATTCGACCGGTTGATGGCGGCTCAAGTCTTAGCCACAGTCCGTTTGGGTCACGATCTTACAACTGCTGCCCAAGAATATGAAGCGACCGATCGGGCGGCTATGCACGGTCTGATTTCCGGGCCGCCCCATCCGTAAATGGAGGATTTCCGAATCCTACGAGGCGGCTGGATCGCGGAAGA
>JAKADI010000039.1 GCA_021820675.1 Bacillota bacterium
CGAAAAAGAACCATCCCCAACAGGCATGCGACTAACCCTGCGTCGAGCAACAACATCATATTCGCGACGATCATCTCCGCGTCCGCCTCCTTACACAAGACCCGGGAGCCACCGTCAGCGGTGATGCGTGATATGGCGATTTTTTACGCTAATTGTTGTCAGCCATCTGGTTCTAATGGTTCGTGCTCAATTCGTTGTAAATTCCTGCCGTCTCCCATGCCGTAATCTTGGTACAGCGCAATGGCATGGGTTCGGTCATGGACGTTCAGATACCGAAAAATTCGATGCACACACCGTTTGGCATGAGAAATCGATATGCCGCAATATTCGCTAATTTCGGGATTTGACCGCCCTTCGGCCATGAGCCCCCATACCTGGTAGTCCAGAGGTTTTAGTCGCGTTTTGTGAAAATCGCCATCCTCCTCCCACACGCTGAGCAACCGCCTGACCATCTCGCTGTCCACACCCCCCGAGTGATAGTGAGCGAGACGGACCATGCTCATAATGGCAGGCGAATCCATCGCATTCGTCAACCCCGCCACTCCGTAATTTAATATCCTCGCTATCCGGCTCCAGTGCCAGGATTCTTTTATCACCACGACCGCCCGCACATGAGTAAAATTTTCCTGACTTGTCCGGATAACTTCTTCCAACGTCTGAAATGGCAGCATCATGACAGCCACGTCAACGTCTTTCCAGTCGCACCGGCTGAAGGACCAGACATCACACCGTTCATGGATCACGTAGTGACAGCAACAGTCCATATCTGTCTCGTGAGAAATGACATACGTTAGGCCCTCGTCCTCCAGTTCACTGGAGACAAACAAAGCAATGCGAATGATTGATGGGGTTCCCCGAAACGGTGTCATCATACGGTTTGGCCTTCCTAGCGGCACCGGATGGTGTGCTTATTTTCCGGATGCCGCTTTTGATTTTCATCGTGGCTATGTCTCGCCGTTCAAGACATTCTTATTGGACACCCCGGCTGTCTTGGGAGAAGTCATTCACGTCTTGTGGGACTCACGCGAATCACTCATCGCACCAACACCCGCACAACTGGTGGCAGGAACCCCGTTGAAACGACGGCTCCTACCGACCGAGCCTCTGTCAACTGCTAGGTTTTTTCGGCCGGGTCTTTAGAATCCGGCAGGGAATGGGTTTCATTCCCGCCTTCTCCATTAACGGCCTGCTTAAATCCTCGCAGAGCCTGCCCCAAACCCGATCCCAGCTCAGGCAGCCGTTTAGGTCCCAATATTAACAGTCCGACAATTCCTAACACAATCAAATGCGTTGGTGTCAACAAATCTCCCAACATTCTTCTCGCCTTCCTTTTCTCTCGATTTTCCTCGAGCTACCGCCTTATCCCGCTACCCACGCGTGTCGTCGGGGTCTTCGTTGCGACGGCCGTGAACGTCAGCCTCTGATCGAATCCAGGCAATGCCGAAATCCCCCAGCGCCGGGTAATAAGAACCCCTCACTGTTCGCCTGAGGTGATCTATAAAGACCGGAAACCATTGACTGATGTGATCCGCGATAAACACCCGCCTCAGTTCCAATGCCTCGGGCGAAGAGAGATCACTGAGTTCCGCCAGGAAGGCCCATTCCACCCCAATATGATCAGGGGCGGTCACGCTAAAAGAGCGCTGCCACTCCAATCCTATTTGTCCGTACCAGGCCATGACTTGATGCGTACTGGGCCCCCACAGTATCGCCGGGTTATCTAAGTAGCACGAGGCGTAAGGAGGAACGTAACGCCCAGGTACCGGGACTTCCACGCATTCGTGGAAGTCCCGGACGGCGAGGTTCCAGTTCCTTTCCCCCTCCAACGCGTCCGTTAGAGCCTGCCACGCCGAGCGTACCGCCGGCGTCTCTTTCAATAAAAGCCGGTACCACAGATTTTGGGAGTCCGTATCCAACTGCAACGGGCCGGACAAAAACGCCTGAGCCAGCCAATCACACACTAAAACGGCACTTTCCGGCACAATTCGTATTTTTTCGCTCACCACATATCCCCTCCCGGGTCCCACTGGCAACCTAAACTTTCTCTACACGCACGGGCGTCTCAAAATAGGCGCATCCGCCGCCAATCGGGTCTTCCAGGGCAATCGTCCATCCGTCTGCATAACGGCATTCAACCGCACCGGGGCGTTGCGGGTGGGATCTCCTTGATAGCGCTTCCCATCGATGGTCCACGCCCCCGACCCGTAATACCAGTGCCCATAGCTGTGGGGGAACGAAATCACGCCCGGACGCAACCCCGGTAACAAACGCAAGCGACCTATCAAACCTTTGGCATAGGTCCGGGAAGAAACACGGACGCGGTCCCCTGCGTGAAATCCCAACCGGGTAGCGTCAACGGGATTCATATCGATAAAGGACTCCGGCAGCATTTCCAAAAGCCAGGGATCAGCAATCGTCCAGGCCTTACTTTGAACGGTTTCCTTTCGGGTGCTCAGAACAAACGGAAATTCCGAGGATGGATCCAAATCCCTCAGCGGCTCACCTAGCATATTCTGCGGAGGTTGATACGTCCCGGTTCCTACAAAATGTTTACCCGTCAGGGCATTCACCGCGCAAGCTTGATCCGCGTTATAGATCTGAAGGGCGCCAGCTGTGCCCAGTTGGTGCGTCACCCAGGACGGATTGGCTGAGAACAGCTCCGCCCCGAGCGGCACCACGCTTTGATACATTGCCAACAGTTCCTGGGGACTTGACTGATTCGGTGCTTTGGCCCAACCTTCCACACCCGTACGCAACACTTGTTCGGTCATCAATTGCTTCAACCGGTTGTTCGTTTCGGCATTGGGCAAGTAGCCCACATCATAATCCTCAAACCGGCCACCGCGTGATAAAACATAGGCGACTTTGGCCCACTCCGCACTTTTGAGAGCCTCAGGATGTTGTGCCCGCAAACTTTCAACCGAGGCCAAATCACGGGGTCTTTGGGCATCCGGCACCGGCCCTTGGGGACCAAAGTGGTTTCCTAACCGGGAAAGAAAAGAGGGATCCCACGCCACATTGGCTGCCATCTTTAGATAGTAATCCTCACGGGAATTCAAAGCGCCCCCTTCGAGAAAAGCATGGGCCCCAAACCCGGGCAGTTTAAGGGACGTGGCGATGTCGATGAAGAATTGTTCCATACTGATGGGTTCACCCAATGGGATTTTTTGGGTTAACGGCTCAATTACGGGATGACGAACGCCCGTCACCTTTGTCGGAATGACCGGACGCACAGAAGGAAATCCCCATCCTTCCAAATAGGTCGTGTCGGGAATAATATAATCGGCGTAGCGCGAACTTTCAGAGATCTGGGTGTCGATGGCGATAAACAAGGGCACCTTGTTAGTGTCCTTAATCAACCGCACCCAAGGCAACGTGTCATCGTCAGCTCCGCCGATTCCTGGTGCGCTCCAGGCGGGATTAGCAATGTGTTGGACCAAAATGGAACAGTTATAGGGATAGCCTTCATAAATCCCTGCGAACATCTCCTCCCACAAACCGCCGCTAAAAGGAAACCATGGTCTTTTCGCGGGATAAGGAGATTGTTTTCGCGTCACTTTATTCTGATAATATGATGTCGTTTCGTAAGGAGTTCCGTTGCGGGAAATCGTCACTCCGGCCGGCACTTGGGTGTTCTGGCGCGGCCATTTCTTCAGGTTATAGGGCTGGCCCGGATTCGTACCCATAATGTTGGCTGCCCCTCCTCCTACCATATAACCGCCCATCCAGTCAATGTTCCCGATGAGCATATTGAGCGTCATGAGAGCCCGGCCGGTGTACACTCCGTTGGTGTGCATAACCGGTCCCCGGAAAAAATCGACGACGGCCTTGCGACCATGACTGGTCAGTGCGTCAGCCAACTGCACAATCTGCCGCTGACTGGTTCCGGCCATGAGGGCATAATGTGGCAAATCCAGTTGTGTCGCCTCTTCTGACAACATTTGGAATGCGGTCCGGCAAGAGATGCCTGCGACTTCTACCGAACTGTGATCCATGGAAGCCTTTGGCCACAGCTTGCCTTGCGAGACATTGGTCGCCACCGCCGGTGCCCCCGTGGACGCGTCGAGAACCACGGCATCGGCGGCACGAGGGTCGGATTGGGGAACGAGGCCCGCTTGCGCGGCCGTAAGAAACTTCCGGTTATGAGGATGACCGGGGTGGGTCACAACCAGCCAAGTGGCGTTGGTAAAATTGGGCTCGTTCTGCGCTGCGGCCGCTTTAGCATGAGGAATGCGCAAATAAGGCGCATTATACCGTTGATTCTCCAATATCCACCGAATCATCCCCATGGCTAAGGCCCCGTCCCCACCCGGGCGCACCCAGGTTTGGTTGCTGGCATGAATGAAAGCATTGCCGCTGCGGACATCCACCATGTGATACTTAAGGGTCCCGGACTTCACCGCTTCAACAACCTTGCGGCCAATGGCCTGCATGGGGAAATTCGCTTCCAGGGCATTGAGACCAAACCAGAGCACATACTCGGCATTCAAAATGTCCGGACGGAATTCCCCGGCTTGGCCTGATGTCGACAGATTGTAGGATATTCCCACATTATTGTTGCAAATTTGTCCATTGCCTTGCACGTTAACCGTGCCAAAAGCTTCCGCAAACCTTGATATAAACTGACTTTGGCCCGCTTCGGCTTCGCCAATGTACATAATCAACCCGTTGGTCCTGGGACCCATGTCAGGATGAGCGGGATCAATCGGAACACTCTGGTTTTTACCATGGTCATAGAGCCCGCCGAACCCCGTCACTCTCCTCGTACTTTCTCCCGGGACCTTGAGGAACAACGTCCCTCCCGACACGACCTCAGAAATTAGGCGATCCCAGGAAATTGCCTCCCACTGGCCAGAGCCCCGTGGACCTGTGCGCTTTAATGGCACGGTCACACGGTAAGGATCATAGACTGTCTGCCGCCCCGCCTGCCCCCTGGGACATAACGAGTGAGGGGCGGGCCAGACATTCGCCGTCTCGACAGCCGTGCCGTAGGGTGCGTGCGGCTCGGTGGAGGCGGGGTGATAGGGGTTTCCGTCCAGCTTTTCTAAGATCCCCTTAAAAATGTGTGCTTCCAGACCACAATCGCTACCACACTGTTTACAGACACTGTATTTTGTTTCCACGCCGGCCCATGTCGGTGGGCGATCGGGGTAGACAAAAGTTCCCCGGCGATGAAACACATTCCCGATCCACGGCGACAGTCCCCATCCACTCACGAGAACTCCGGCTCCGGCCATGGCACTACCCTGTAAGAATCGGCGGCGGCTTATCGAATTTTTGCGGCGCTCTTCGTCATCACTCATGACAACACATGCCCTCCTTTCGTGGTTATGGTGCTGTTGGTGCCCTGGGCTGACTGCGAGAGAATCTGGCCTTCTCTTTCCTCTCGATGTTCCATAGCCGGAATCTGGTTCCATGATTGCCAGGGGAAGGCCCAGGCCAATACCATAAACACCACAAAAGCCACCGCGAAGACTCCAATCACCGTTTGAACCGAATCAAATCCCGTCCAAGGTATTTGCACCGTCACCAAATTACTCGAAATTTTGGATTGCTCCTGTCCCGCAATCACCACGTCCCAACGCATCGCAAACACGCCTATCAGCACCGCCAGGCTCATTAACGCGCCTCCTGCCAAAGACCGACGAATTTGCGGAATAATCCAGCCAATCAATGGCACCCCCAGCCCCACACCCAGCTGCAGGCCAAAATAAATCCCACTATTGGGCCCAGTCATCAAAATCCGTTGAAAGCCCTGTGAAGTGGGGCCTTGCGTATAAGCGGGAATCGCACTGGTGAGAAAGTCTACCGCATCCATGTACAAATCCAAAAGCACAAACAATACCAGGTAACGCAATAGTCCGTCCGCGAGGGCGCGGTGGACAGGTCGATGGGAAAATCGCATAACCAATACATAAACGACCCACATCAGCGCAATACCAGAGACCATAGCCGACACAATGAATAGCACTGGCATCAAGGGCGTAGCCCACAGCGGCCTGGCCTTAGTGGAACCAAAGATAAATCCGATATATCCGTGGAAAAGAAAGGCCATTAAAATTCCCATCGCGGATAGAATCATCAATATCCGCTTATCACGTTTTTCTCCCGCCAAACTTGCATCACGGCTGCCCAAGGTTAGGAACCGGCGCAACCGCGAGTGTCCTTGACTCTGAACCCAATGACGCACATTTTGCGCTCGAAACGCAAAATATAGCTCAAAAAGCATCAAAACGATATAGGCCATCCAGATCAAAATGAAGAAAGCAATCGGCGAATAGGGCCAATGTCCCCGCGTTAAGAGTTCCCAAAAATTGATTGGCTGCCTGGCGTCCCCCAACACCGTTAAAGGTGCGGCCAAAAGCAAGGCAAAACTCACTAACACGGCCAAAGGCGCCAAATCGTCAAACAGTTTTTGATGGAAGACATGACTGAGCGAGGACACCACAAAGGACCCCGCCACCAGACCCGAAATGTAGGGATAGGTGACGATCATTACGCCCCAATAAACATTTTCCAGACCCGATTGTATCAACGATCCGTGCAGCATTTAACGTGTCCCCCTTTCCTTTCCCATAGGTGTTTGGAGCAAGACCTTTCCCGTCAAATCATCGTATTCCTCCGTGTTTGTTCCCACGGCGTAAGGATAGAGGGTATTAAAGGCATCGGCTCCATCTTCGGCCACCACCCCGTCGAGGTCGATATAAAAGACCTGAGGTTTTGTTCCCATAGTGGTCTTCAAGTGTGTCGTGGGATAGCGGGCAATCAACCGGGAAACTTCACTGTTGGGATCGTTGAGATCGCCAAATATCCGGGCTCTGCCCACGCAGGACGTCACGCAAGCCGGCAACAGGCCCCGGTCCAGTCTCTGCACGCAAAATGTGCACTTGTCCGCCGTTTGTTGAATCGGATTGAAGAATCGCGCGTCATAGGGACAGGCATTGATGCAATATCCGCATCCCAGACATTTGGGATAGTCAATTAACACTAGGCCGTCTTCCCGTTTGAAGGTCGCCTTCACGGGGCAAACTTCCACGCACGGCGGCGCATCACAGTGGTTGCAAAGCCGGGGCAGGCTAAAACGCTTGACATTGGGCGTGAATGTGCCTCGATCGGTTACCACGGTCCCCTGAGCATCAGGCTCCATGGCCCCGGTTTCAACCACTTGCACCCACGTCCGATAAACCCCAACCGGCACATTATTCTCACTCTTACAACTGACAACACAGGCCTGACAGCCAATACACCGGCGCAAATCAATCACCATCACCCAATGGTGCGGTAACTTGGTCACGGGCAATAATCGGTTAAAGTTGTCATGAATGTATGGCACCTTACGGGAATTCTCAATTTTTGACATCCACCCGGAAGGTTCAGACCATCCATCCCGCACATTTAATTGTGGTACAGTCCAACTTGCCCACTTAGGCTTGGTGCGATAGTACTGCATCACCGCTGCGTTTTCGCCTGTCCATTGCTTGCGACGCGCGGCCGCCAAGACTGTCAATGATTTCGCCCGAGCCGCGGATTGCAGCAGAGTCTCCGCCGCCGAGAAACTGATGGCGGCAATGGCCATTTGGCGTAAAATGTGCCGTCGAGCCACAGGTTTAGGTTTTGGCTCCAAGTTCTCATCCCCTTGTCGTCAACAGCCGTCTATTTCCCCTCGATCAAGGTTTACGTCTGTGGTCCTTTGACCCGATCGAAGTTTCAACGGCCTTGAGTTCAGCTTATCAACCCCCCGATTGACCCATAAGGACCTTTAAGTCCGATTCGAAGGGCTCTAAGGAACCTGTGTGGGCCGCTTTGAGATCCCAAATAGGGACCTGTGTCAACTGTTACATCGTATTTTGGACCACGAACGGGGACCGATGGTTCCATGTCAATACCCCTCGCCGGAACTAGCATTTTGAGGTTAGTCTTGCCGCATTCAGAGATTGGCGTCGTGTTCTTTGCGTTTTCAACGACTTGGGGGTCAAAACCGGGCGAGCATTTCGCGATTCAAAGCACGTTTTTTGACTATCGGCCGGAAATGGATCAAGTTGTCCTACGCAAGGGCTGCTTCCGGCTATTGCCAACGAGACACTAAAATGGGCGTGCCAATCGCACACATGGGTACTGGAACTGTGGTGGCAGCAAGAGGGGGTTTTGGAGGCAGTTTTTTGCCGACGGCACCCGAGCGGAAGTCTCGCATAACGTCTGCCGGGTGCGGCAACGCGGCACCGGCTGGTAGTATCGCGCACTAACGCTGAAAAAGGAGGGCAGGCGGCTTCTTCTCCACCCTGAAGGATGGATTCCCCGCCGCCGATTAGTATGGAATACACGTCTATAGCCTGTATTTTGTTCGCCAAATTGGGCATTTGGGGATGTCCTTCGGCGATAAACGCTTCATAATTCCGTTCTCCATTGCGGAATTGGCAGATGTTCCGGCGCAAGCCGGTGTCATCGGGCGTAATGCCCAACAGCGCCAACTAGTGCCGGGTTGAGATCTATCGTCAGAACCTAGACACCACTCGCAGAAGACTAACGGCCCCGGTTACGCGCGCGACCTTCTCCGTCCAGGCCGATTCCATCACGGGCGGTCATCGCACAATGCCTAGTCTTTGGGTTCGGCTATTGCCGTTTCGCCATGGCCGCCTTGTTGGTCGGGTGCCCCCAGAGACTCGATTCGCGCGCTACTCAGCAGTATTTCCGCCCTGTGTTCCATGCACCGATCATCCGCTAAGGTTACTGAGTACCGTAGAGTCGGGAGCATTCATCCGGTTCATAGCGCTGATTTAGGACGTCACCCGCAAGTCGTCCCAGTACTCAGCGGCTAGTCCTTGGGGGCTTAAGGACGAAGGCGCAAAGGCGATTCCCAGCTCATCAGCCAATTGTTGCAAAGCTGGGAGCGTCGGCAGCGTTTGTCGCATAACGGTCGTGGTGAGTGTCACCTGGATACCCGCCTCCAGATATTGACGCAAAGTGCGACAAATGCGGGCATAGGA